>JAJFUN010000169.1 GCA_021372375.1 Pelosinus sp.
TACCCACCAGAGATGCAGCTGTTGCCGGGCTCATGCCGATAACTTCCTGTGCCATCGGCGAAGCTACTGCCAAAAGGCCGATGCCGCATGTAATATTTACGAAAAAAATCCACCATAACGCACTAAATTGCCAAGTTCTCATCGCCTCATTCTCGGTAAACCCGCGCTGCACAGAAGAATTTTGCTGCTCCGCATTAGTATCTCTTGCTGTTGGTGGTTTTAAATACAGCGAAGATAATCCCATAACAATCATATATACGGTTCCGAGAATCAGAAAGTTTTCTACCAAGCCGTAGGCTGTCGTTAAATGTTGCATCAAAGGACCTGCGATTAGGCTGGCAAAACCGAACCCCATAATGGCAAGTCCTGTTGCAAATCCCCGGTGCTTGGGGAAATATTTGACCAGTGTTGAAACAGGTGTAATATACCCGACTCCCAGACCGATTCCGCCAATTACACCATAAAACAAATATAAGAGTAGTAAACTGTGCAAATGCAGCGCCAAGGCTGTGCCAAACATTCCTAATCCCCAAAAAGAAGCTGCCAATAAACCGCTTTTTTTAGGACCGTACTTTTCTACAAAGCTGCCTAATAAACCTGCCGATAAGCCCAAAAACAAAATAGCAATGAATAAAATCCAAGAGAATATGCCGAAACACAAAAAAACCATCCAGGCATCAATCTCTTTGCCCAGACGGTCGGCTTATTGTTACTCTGCAGTACATGTGGTCATTTCCACTTATCCGTCAGTCCTGCACAGCTTTTGAACTTTTAATATAAAACCATTATAACAATCGATCAGATTAGTGTCAATGCCGTTTCTTACAGTTTGCGAAAAGGTAACCGGAGAATTTGGGGAATATGCCTCTATCTAAGAACACAATAAACGCCGTTACCAATTTGACATCGTAATATATTCCAGAGCCTGCGGGCTATTTTTTACAAAATATACCTGTCATAAGTAATACCTCCATTGACTAAAACTAAGAAAAAACAATGGAGGTATTAGTTATGGCAGAACTTGATGATGTACTTAAATCAATTGAAGATTTGCGGCACAAGCTAAATAGACTGTATGAGCAAAAAGGAACAATCGATAAGGAAGTAATTAAACTGAGCAAGATGTTAGACGCAATGTTAAATGAATATGAGCAATTGATTAAAAAGTGAGCCTGCGGGCTCTTTTTTTATACCCGTTTTAGGAGTATGAGCAGGGCAAAGACGCCCAAGTCAGACGTCAGAACCGATATAATCCCGCCAGTGCGTCCGACTGGCAAGAAGCTGATACTAGACTCTTCTAAAATGAAAAAGAGGCCTAATGGTCTTTAAATGGTTTGGCAATTAACCATAAAAATAGTATAGTTCCAAGCGGAATGGTAAGCACTAAAAGTGAATCCTGCAAAACTTCGATAAGCAAGTGCATCTCCTCCCCATAGATTGTATGCCGCCTATCAGTGTTTTAGTGCCGGCTTATAATGAAGAAGAAACTATAGAAGTCACGATAAAAATACTTGTAATAAGATAATACGTATTGTATAATATATTAACGCATTGAGAAAGTTCAATTAAAAATTTGACTTCCTAGCAAATTCATGGTATGATAATACTGTAATCGCGGGGTGGAGCAGCTGGCAGCTCGTCGGGCTCATAACCCGAAGGTCACAGGTTCAAGTCCTGTCCCCGCAACCAATTATATGCTGCAATATTTATTGAGAAAATCGATACTTTAGATGCTATGAGACTTCCTCAACTGACATGGAAGTCTTTGTTATTTTTTTGCAATTAAAGAAAGTATAATATTTCGGGTTGATACCTTAGCGTTTATTTTTCCAAATTGCCGAAACGTTATTTACTTTCTTATTGGTTTAAAAACGCATGGAGTTTTATTTTAGAAAGGAAGGGTATTATGAGTAATGAGATAAATTCTTATACATTAACACCGAGTGAAGTGGAGAAATTACTGGCCTCGCAGTTTGGTGCCAAACTGGCGCCGGTAGATGATGTAAAGCTTTCTAAAGGTAAACTAGCAAGGGATAAAAGAAATCAGTTTGCTAATAAGAATAAGGCATAGGCGGTGTACAAGCATTTGTACACTATGGCGAGGGCTTCCCTATCAGGAAGTCTTTTTTGTTATATTTAACAAATTATTTTGTTAGCAATATAAAAAACTATGCGGGCGCAGTACTTAAAGTTGTGTTATAATAAGCGTAAACATATATCTATCAAATAGTAAAGGGGGAGCCGCTTATGAAAAGGGCAACCTTTATCCGTATCTTGACTGGAATACAGCTGGTTTCTAATAATGTAAGCGTTGTGGAAAATTTTAATAACAAAGCGCTGATAACCGTTCGTGTGCCTGAACTTGCTGCTGAATCACCCAAACAGATTCGTTCACTGCAGAAGGTCCTGACAAGGAGTTCTTATTATAGTATCAAGCCTGATGGGGATGAGCTGACGATTACCTTGGAATTTGAATGGGAATAATAAACTTATCTGTAAAGCGCCTAACCGGCGCTTTTATTTTTATTATGAAACTTTTGACAAAATCCAAAAAGAAAAGTACAATAATATACTGTTAGCTAATAAAAAGATGGGTGATACTATGATAATAGTACGGGAAAAAGTGCGCTTTGTAGAGACTGACATGATGGGGGTAGTACATCATGCCAATTATTTTCGCTGGTTTGAAATGGGCCGGGTTGAGTATTTGCGGCAAGCGGGAATTTCACTTTGGGATCTAATGGATGATGGCTTTTTGTTTCCGATTACTGAAGTCAGCGGGAAGTATAAAGCTTCGGCTAAATTTGATGATATAATTTTAATTGAGACAAAAATGAAAGAATTTTCTAAAGCTAAAATGGTATTTTCCTACCATGTGCGGAGAGAACGGGATGGACAATTACTGACAATCGGGCATTCTCAAAATGTTTTCACAGATAAGCACGGCAAGATTGTGCGGTTACCTGATACATATTATGAAAAATTATTAGCGGCAAGTAAGGTTGATACAGAGGAGTAAAATTGAAAATTTTAGGAAAAATAATTACGGGTGGCGCGGTGCGAAGGTTGCCGAAAATGGAATTTACCTAGATAAATTTGCAGGATTTTTCCTGATAGTATAGAAGAAATAAAACCAGGTTATTTATGGAATTTATATATGATATGGAGGCACAGAAGTGGACTTTTTAATTGTTTTATTAGTTGCAGCGCTCTTTTTGGTAGTTGCAATATGGTTATATATTGCGCATCAAGGTGATGCTGAAATTGCATTCTTAGTAAATGAACGTACGCCTTTTACCTTAGTTGAAAAAACACAGGATACCGCTGTTTTTTCCGCCCAAGTTCCCTTTATTAATAAAGGAACGCAAGATGGTATAATTATGGATGCCTATACGCGTCATCTCTTGCCACGCGAACAATATGACGGTGTGGCAGTGGTTTCGCGTCTTGAACTCGATAACGCACCGCGCGATGATGGATACTTTGAAGCCTATATCGTGCCAATAGGCACTGGCCGGGCTGTAATCGTTACGGTAAAACTTACCGCACAAAATGGTGATATTACAGCCGCGCTTAAAGAAATGCCGGATATGGGCATTGATATCGTATATCAGGTACTTGGCCGTACGCCGTGGTATATAACCAAAGCACCGCGTATTGTCATGAAACAGGCAGAAATTCTAACAGCAGTTGGCGATTTAGGATAGGAGGTATTTTATATGGCTGAACTGGGACTTATTCCTGTAAAAACTCGTATTTTAACAGATAGTGATAATATTGTAGATACAATTGAAGCATATGCGAAAGATGATATTGGTCCGGATGATATCGTGTGTGTTGCCGAGAGTGTGGTCGCTATAACTCAAGGCCGGATGGTACGACCTGAAGAGTTAAACCCTTGCTTTTTGGCGAAGGTATTATGCCGGTTTATTCCGCAAAAAGGCAGCCTGGGTAGTGTATATGGTATGCAGTGCGTAATGGAGGCCGAAGGAAAATGGCGTGTGCTGTATTCTTTGATTATTGGGATGTTTGCTAAATTAGTTGGCAAAAGTGGTGTCTTTTATCAAATGGCTGGCCGTCAGGCGGCGCTAATTGATGATGTTACAGGTACCATGCCGCCGTTTGATAAACATTTGGTCTTTGGTCCCGATCGTCCCAATGAAGTAGCGGAGGAAATCAAACAAAGATTAGGCTGCTATGGGGCGACTGTCGCTGATGTCAATGATTTAAAACGTGCGCTGATTGTAGGCCTTTCAAAGGGGCTTGAGGCCAAACGCATTTCGCAAATTCTTATTGATAATCCGTTTGGCAATGCATCGCAGCGTACACCAATTGTCATTATCAAAAATTACCGTTTAGTAGAACAAGCAAGTGCTGCAAATTAATACTCATCAACTGCAGTTATAGTTGAAACTAGGAGGATAGACTATAGGGCTATCCTCTTTTTTATAATCCTGTTGTGCGGGAGGAATTGAATATGTGGCTGGGCATTGATGTTGGCGGTACATTTACCGATGCAGTAATCATAGATAAAGGCGAGATTATTCACCAGGTAAAAACGCCAACAACGCATGATGACTTATTACAGGGTATTCTAGAGGCGCTTGATCAGGTTTTACGGGAGAAAACAAATGCGGAGTTTGAACGGATTTCATTATCTACAACTATCGTAACAAATGCGCTAATCCAAGGTAAGCTTGATCAGGTTGCTCTTCTTGCCGTGTCAGGACCTGGTATCGATATTACGGACAAAACGCCGGTTAAGCCTCATCTATTAGCAGGCTATATTGATCATCGCGGCCGTGAAACTGCTAAGGTAGCAGTGGAAGAACTTGAGGGTATTTGCTGTCAGTCTACGAAAAACAGCATATTTGCTGTTTCAGGCAAATTTGCTGTACGTAATCCTGAGCAGGAAATAGAGATTGCGCATTATTTACAAGAACATGTTAACCCTAAACATATTACATTAGGCAGTAAAATTGCCGGAACGCTGAACTTTTTGCGACGTACCAATACAGCCTATTATAATGCCGCGGTATGGCAAACCTTTGAGGATTTTGCCGCCGCTATCGAAGATGCTTTAGTGCAGCGTCATATTACAGCGCCTGTCTATATGCTCAAGGCTGACGGCGGGACACTGCCGCTTGAAACTGCGAAAGAGCTGCCGGTGGAAGCTGTTTTTACAGGTCCCGCAGCTAGTGTGCTTGGTATTATGGCGATGAGTAAAATAAGTGTGCCGGCTGTTTCCTTAGATATTGGCGGTACCACAACAGATATTGCCTTATGGAAAGATGGCGGGCCGCTGTTTGCCGGGCGCGGCGCTAGTATTGACGGATATCCTACCAGTGTACGCGCCTTTAGGCTTAAGTCGGTAGGAATAGGGGGCGACAGCCTGGTTCAAAGAGTCAATGGTCAAATAAAAGTCGGCCCGATGCGCCTCGGACCGGCTATGGCGTTTGGGGGAAATGCGCCTACGGTTACAGATGCTTTACTTGCTCTAGGTCTGATTTCGCATGGTGATAAAAATTTAGCCCTGCAGGCTATGGAAAAAGTAGCACTGCCTGGCGTGACTTTGGCAGAAACAGCAAGGCAAGCTGCTGAGGCAGCTGCCGAGGAAATTTGCCGGGCTATTCAGGCCATGCTTGATGACCAGGCGGCCGAGCCTGTTTATCGCGTCGAAGATATCATCCATGAAGCAAGGCTCCAGCCAGAATTGGTTGTTGGGGTAGGCGGGGGAGCAATGGGGCTGGTCTCATTAGTTGCTAAACGCCTAAAGCTTGGTTATGAGGTTCCGCCTAACGCGATGGTTGCCAATGCCGTGGGGGCGGCAGTAGCCAAACCGACAATGGCGATAACCGTAAGGGTAGATACTGAGCAGGGAAGATATACGGTAGCAGAACTTTCCATTAGTAAACCTTTGCCACAAAGAAAGTTTAATTTACAGGATACCAGGGAGCTTGCCGCTAACTATTTAACGGCAAGAGCCAAGCGTGCTGGAATTACTGCTGATAAAATTGAAGAACTTTACACCGAAGAATTTAACATTGTCAGAGGTTTTCAGACAGTTGGCAAAATCATTACCTGCAGTCTTCAAATAAAACCTGATGTTTTAGCTTATCTTGGTAATGAAGGAAGGAACCATCATGACTAATAAACCGCTTGGTTTAGTATTTTTTCCTGCTTTTGATTGGGCGATTAGTAAGACCCATCCAGAACGGGAAGAAAGACTGCTCTATACTCGTGATCAAATCGTAGAAGAAGGCCTTTTGGATTTACCTGAGATTCGTGAATATAAGCCTCGCCTCGCCGAATACAAGGATATCGAACGCGTACATATCGGCGTACCTGACTTGTCGTCACTACTTACGGACGCGCACCTGGTATCAGCCGGCAGCGTTATTACAGCAGCTGAGTCTTTTATGAAAGGCGAAACCTCACGTGCCTTTGCCCTTTCGCGTCCGCCTGGGCACCATGCCATGCGCATGGTGCATGGTACGCGCGGTTTTTGTACTGTTAATGTCGAAGCCATTATGATTGAATATCTTCGGCAATATTACGGGATAAAGAAAGTAGCCATTGTCGATACCGATGTGCATCATGGCGATGGTACACAAGATATTTTTTATCATGATCCAGATACGCTATTTATTTCCTTTCATCAAGATGGACGTACCCTATATCCTGGTACAGGTTTTATGGACGAAATGGGAGGTCCTGGGGCACTTTGTTCCACGGTGAATTTGCCGCTACCGCCCGGTACCGGTGATGAGGGACTTCATTATTTGCTGGATCATTTAATTAAGCCTTTGCTGTCTGATTTTAAGCCAGACATTATTATTAATTCAGCGGGGCAGGATAATCATTATAGCGATCCACTGGCAAATATGAAGATAACTGCGCAGGGCTATGCGCGGCTGGCCGATAAGCTAAAAGCTGATATTGCTGTTTTGGAAGGCGGCTATTCCATTGAAGAAGCGCTGCCTTACGTAAATGTGGGTATTATTTTAGCCATGGCCGGACTTGATTACAGCAAAGTAGTAGAACCCGACCTGGCTTCTCTAGACCTTCGCCAACCAGAAAAGAATACGCTGTATATTAAAAAATTAGTCAGTGATTGGCAGATGATTTGGTCTCAGCGGGACAAACTAAAAGCAGCAGCCATACAAAAGACGGGCGATTTTTGGCAGCGCCGGAAAAGCATTTATTATGATGATAGCGGCATTAGGGAAAGCCAGCAGGAAAAAGTGCGGCTCTGCCCGAAATGTCATGGGTTTATGACAATTGCAACCGAATCAGAAGGTTATCCGTCAGGCTATAAGTCAGCGTTTGCCGCTGTGATTACCAGAAATGCCTGTCCGGCTTGCGCTAAAGCCGCCTATGATGCGGTCTGGCAGGCCAAAAAGGAGAACAAATTTCAGCATTATTTTGTACAAGATAAACAACAAGATGTGCTTGAGCGTTTAAGCTAAGCACCAGGAGGGTACTATGACAAGAATAGATGGACGACAAATTGATGAAATGCGTAAAGTAAAGATTACGCGCAATTATTTAAAATATGCTGAAGGATCGGCATTAATTGAAGTAGGCAATACCAAAGTGCTGTGTGCGGCGACAATTGAAGAAAAGGTGCCGCCTTTTATGAAAGGGAGCGGGGAAGGCTGGATTACGGCTGAGTATTCGCTTCTTCCGAGATCCACCCAGGTCAGAAATATCCGCGAGTCAGCCAAAGGCAAACTGACTGGGCGCACGCATGAGATTCAGCGCCTCATTGGCAGGGCGCTTAGAAGCGTGGTTGATTTAAAGGCGCTTGGTGAACGTACGGTATGGATTGACTGCGATGTATTGCAGGCCGACGGGGGAACTCGTACAGCATCCATTACCGGCGCATTTATTGCTATGGTAGATGCCATAAACCGCATTTATAAACCGGAAAAGGTCTTTCCGGTAAAAGACTTTTTGGCAGCCATTAGTGTAGGAATATTAGAAAATGGCGCTGTACTTGATTTGTGTTATCAGGAAGACTCGAGCGCAGTTGTTGATATGAATGTAGTTATGACAGGTAATGGACAATTTGTCGAAGTACAGGGAACCGGCGAAAAGCATCCCTTTACCAAAGAGCAATTTTCTGAGCTGCTGGCACTTGGGGAACAGGGTGTTTTGGCGCTGATTAATTATCAAAAAGAAATTCTTGGCGAGGTTTCCTGGAAAGTAGGACGTGAGCCATGAAAAAAATAGTAGTTGCTACACATAATCAGGGCAAGGTTGGCGAAATCGAGGCAATGTTGCGTAATTTTGCGGCTGAAGTTACCTCGCTTGCTGCATACGAGAATATTCCTGAAGCCGTGGAAGACGGTCAAACCTTTCAGGAAAATGCTATTTTAAAAGCGCGGCATTATGCTTTATACACCAGCGAAGTATGTCTGGCAGATGATTCAGGTCTTGAGGTGGATGTTCTTAAGGGTGCCCCTGGAGTCTATTCGGCGAGATATGCCGGGGTTGAGGCCACTGATGAAGAGAATAACCAAAAGTTATTAGCCGAGTTAAAGGGCGTACCAGAGAAGAAGCGTACGGCGCGGTTTCGCTGTGTTCTTGCTGTAGTTGATGGAGATAAGGTGCTTTATACTGCAAATGGAACCATTGAAGGCGTTATTTTAGAAGGGCCTAAAGGGCAAGGCGGGTTTGGCTATGATCCCTTATTTTTTGTACCCAGTTTAGGCAAAACCCTAGCGGAAGTAACCATGGCGGAAAAAAACTCGATTAGTCATCGCGGGCAAGCGCTTAGAGCTTTAAGCGATATGCTGGCGGAGGAGTCAAAATGAAGATAGGGGTTGTCAGTGATACACACGGCAACTGTGATTCTATAAAAAAAGCAGTGCGGGCCGTGGGCGAGGTTGATATGTGGCTGCATGCCGGCGATAATAATCACGATATACGCTATTTTAAAGAGTATTCGGCGGCGCCAATCATCGCTGTGCTAGGTAACTGCGATTGGAATAAAGATGCGAGGCCTGATGAATTTATTGAAGTTGCCGGCAAGAAAATCTGGCTTACGCATGGCCATCAGCACAAAGTAAAGTATGGTAATCAAGATCTTGGCTGGTGGGGGAGGCAGTATGAGGCCGATGTTGTCATATATGGCCATACGCATATTCGCGATATTACCTGGCAGGATGACTTGCTCATATTTAATCCGGGCAGTCCTTTTTTGCCGCGAGACGGCTTTGCCTGTTGCGGTTTACTTACAATTGAGGAGACAAAAATAAGCGCAGCAGTTATTGATTTGTAACAAATTGGCAAAGCAATGATTGTATTGACACACTCCTTTATATACTGTATTATTAATTCGTAAGTGAATAAATGTTTGAAATGGTAGAGGTGCGGTTTAGCATTAGTACATATTGGAGTCGGCAGACTTTGAAGATATGGAAAGGGATAACCGCCGAAGTGAAGGCTTTGGCAGAAGCTTTTGCTGGTCTTATGTTTAATAAATGTAGGACTGTCATTACTGACACATCAGTGTGGAGCGCTACTATCTTGCAAGGCAAAAGGACCTTACCTTTTTGACGACTATGCGGGATTGCGCATGGTCGTTTTCTATTTATTAATACTGGGGGTATAAAATTATGGCAGAAAAGAATTTACCATTCACCAAAGAAGAGTTATTGCAAATTATTGATAAGTATCCAACACCTTTTCATATTTATGATGAGCAGGCTATTCGTGACAATGTGCGTGGCCTTTTGGCAGCCTTCGACTGGGCGCCGGCCTTTAAAGAATATTTTGCGGTAAAAGCTACGCCAAATCCATACCTAATGGAGATTCTTCGTGAAGAAGGCGTGGGCGCAGACTGCAGCTCACTGGCTGAACTTCTTTTAGCTGAGCGGGCCGGACTCGCCGGTGAAGATATTATTTTGACATCCAATGATACACCCGCCGTGGAATTTCAAAAAGCCAAGGAGCTTGGGGCTATCATTAATCTAGATGATATTAGTCACATTGATTATCTCGAAAAAAATGTTGGTATTCCTGAGATGATTTGCTTTCGCTACAATCCGGGACCGCTTAGAGAAGGCGGCAACTCCATTATTGGCAATCCTGAAGAGGCAAAATATGGTTTAACGCGTAAGCAGATATTAGATGGCCTGCAAATCATGAAAAATAAAGGTGTCAAGCGTTTTGGTTTGCACACCATGGTAATTTCCAATGAGCTTGATCCAAATTATTTTATTGAAACAGCCAATATGATGTTTGATTTGGTGCTGGAGGTGCATCAGACCTTAGGCATCAAGGTGGAATTTGTAAACTTTGGCGGCGGCATTGGTGTGCCCTATCATCCTGACCAAGAGGCTGTTGACCTCAATTATCTGGGTAAAGGTATTAAAAAGGCTTATGAAAAGAAAATTATTGCGCATGACCTGCATCCTTTAAAGTTAGCTGTCGAATGCGGCCGGATGATTACCGGACCATATGGCTATTTGGTGGCTACTGTACTGCATAAAAAAGAAATTTATAAAAATTATGTCGGGCTTGATGCTTGTATGGCCAATTTAATGCGGCCGGCCTTATATGGTTCTTATCATCATATTAGTGTTGTAGGCAAAGAAGATTGGCCGCTTGGCTACATTTATGATGTTACAGGCTCTTTGTGTGAAAATAACGATAAATTTGCCATTAACCGTAAGCTGCCAATGATTAGTGTGGGTGATGTGGTGGTTATTCACGATGCTGGTGCGCATGGACATGCGATGGGCTTTAACTATAATGGGAAACTTCGCTCAGCGGAACTGCTCTTAAAGCCTGATCGGAGCGTACAAATGATTCGCCGCGCCGAAACCCTAGATGATTATTTTGCCACGTTAGATTTTTAAAAAAAGCCTCCTCCTGTCGCTAACAGCGACATCCCCCTCTAAGAGGGAGACTGATTTAAGAGCCTCCATCACTGAGGAAGGTGGCGCGAAGTGCCGGAGGGAGTAGCTTCACCAAGGATTATTGAAAAGGGCTGCCGTATTAACGATAACATATCGTTAATACGGCAGCCCTCGATTTTTTATGATTTTAGCAGCCTTGAGTTGAAAAGAAAATACCGGGTATGCTAAAATAAGCTAAATTAGCTGGAATGGTGGTAATTATAATGTTATGGGATAATATCGAAAAACGTGATGTAAATTTAGCTAGTAACAAGGACGTTTTAGCAGTACAAAATTTTTTAAGCCGTTTTGATCTGACGTTTGCGCCTGAGCAAATTGAATATACAACCGTCTTTTTGCGTAATGAGAAAATAGTTGCCACAGGATCTTTAGCCGGCGAAGTACTAAGAAATATTGCGGTTGATGAAAGTTTGCAAGGCGAGGGAGTGACCGCCTCAGTCGTAAGCGAACTAATTACGCAGGCGGTGCAGCGCAGCCGCTATCACTATTTCATTTTTACCAAGCCTGATAAAAGTCATTTATTTGGCGGCCTCGGCTTTAACGAAATAGCCAGAGTGGAACCCTATTGTGTTTTACTCGAAAGCGGCCTTGGTTCAATCAAATCCTTTTGTCAAAACCTTGCCAAGCAGGCGGCAGTTTTGCCGGCAGGAAAGAGGGCAGCCTTGGTTATGAACTGCAATCCCTTTACGCTGGGTCATAAAGCACTGATTGAGAAGGCTGCAGCCGAAAATGAGGCAGTAATTGTCCTGGTTGTGAGTGAAGAAAACTCAGCTTTTCCGTTTGCGGTACGCAAGCAGCTAATCGAGGCAGGGGTTAAGGAATATAATAATGTTTTGGTAATTCCTGGGGGGGGGTACGTTATTTCTGCGGCCACATTTCCGGGATACTTTACCAAAGGCGAAGCTACTATTTTGGCGCAAACTCGGTTAGATGCAGCTATTTTTGGCAAGTATATTGCCCCAGCCCTTAAAATTCAAAAGCGCTATATTGGCGAGGAACCATATTGTCCAACAACGCGTACCTATAATGAGGCTCTGCAGGAAGTGCTGCCTGCGTTTGGCATTGAAGTATGCCAGACTCCAAGATTCGGGACAGAGCAGGCCATTAGTGCGTCTGAAGTACGTAGTTTAATTCGATGCGGCGATGACATAAGCCTTGCAAAAATTAGCAGTATGGTTCCCAGTACAACGTATGAATTTTTGCTTTCAGAGGAGGCCAAGCCGATTTTAGCCAAGATTCGTGCCAATGTTTCCCGGCACTAAATGTTTTTATTGCCAAAAGCGCTGTAATAGAAAACAGGCGAAAAATCCATTTGGATTTCTCGCCTGTTTTTGCAGTATACTCCCTCCGGTGCTTCGCACCACCTCCCTCATAGAGGGGGATGTCGCTTTTGCGACAGGGGGAGAGTATTTCTATTTTAAGCTAATTTCTTCGCCATTTAGGATTTTTTTCATATTTTTCATCGGACACATCTCGCCGCACATGGTACAAGTATCTTCGCTTTCCGGGGTTGAAGAAGCACGATACTCCTTAGCTTTTACCGGATCAATTGCAAGCTCAATCATTTTCGGGAAATCAACATCGGCTCTGGCTTGGCTCATGGCATTATCCCAGTTTCTAGCTCCTGGTAGGCCTTTGGCGATATCTGCCGCATGGGCTGCAATGCGCGCGGCAATAATGCCTTCCTGTACGTCTTCTACTGTCGGCAGTCGTAAATGCTCAGCAGGGGTTACATAGCAGAGAAAATCGGCGCCGTTAGCTGCGGCAATGGCGCCGCCAATAGCGCTGGTGATATGGTCATAGCCTGGTGCAATGTCGGTAACAAGCGGCCCGAGCACATAAAACGGGGCGCCATGACAAAGGCGTTTCTGCAGCATCATATTGCCCGCAATTTCGTTTATAGCCATATGTCCTGGACCTTCAATCATGACCTGGACATTACGAGCCCACGCGCGTTTAGTTAATTCACCAAGCACAATGAGTTCTTCAATCTGCGAGGCATCCGTGGAATCTTGAATACAGCCAGGACGGCAAGCATCACCAAGGCTAAGGGTGACATCATACTTTTCGCAAATATCAAGGAGACGATCATATTGTTCATAAAACGGATTTTCTTTTTTGTTGAGTTCCATCCAGGCAAACAGCAGGGAACCGCCGCGGGAAACGATATTAGTTAAGCGTTTATTATTTTTAACCTTTTGGGCGGTGGCCTGATTGATACCGCAGTGAATGGTCATAAAGTCAACGCCGTCTTTAGCATGTGTCTCAACTACCTGGAAAAATTCATCTGCCGTAATATCTTTTAAAGGTTTACCAAGGTGTCCTATAGCATCGTACATTGGTACCGTGCCAATCATCACTGGGCAAACATCAACTAATTTACGGCGAAATTCTCTGGTTTTACCGAAATTACTTAAATCCATAATGGCTTCGGCTTTTAAGGCAACTGCATCCATGGCTTTTTGCAGTTCGATATCTAAGTCATAGGAATCTTTGGATACGCCTAAGTTTACATTGATCTTGGTGCGCATGCCTTGGCCGACACCTTCGGCCGCTAAAGATTTATGATTTTTATTGGCAGGAATAACAATCTTTCCTTCGGCGACTAATGTACGCAAGGTTTCGATATCCATACTTTCTTTTTGGGCTACAACCTTCATTTCATTAGTAATGATACCTTTTTTAGCTGCATCCATTTGGGTAGTATAATTCATTTCATTACTCCTTTATCATTTTATAAAATAAAAAAACAAGCTCATAAGAAGCTTGTTAATAAGTAAGCTTCCCTACGATGGTATTAGCCATATCAGGTTAAAAGGGTCGGAAATAAATTCCTCTCAGCGAAAAGCGCCCCTAGCTACAATATTTAGTTCAATGTACTGATTGTACTTCACTTTTTTATATTTGTAAAGTTTTACTTATAATTTAAGGAAGTAAAACTTTTAATATATGTGTTTTATAACTAAAAATTTTACGGAATGTCGAAAAATATTTGCCAATTCTAATTTTTTTTTGTATACTAGACTCAGTCGAGAAAGTGAAATTTTTACTATAGAGTGGGTGGTAGGTGACTAGGGCGCAAATTTATTCAAATTTATGGGTGTTTTTTAAATTTACAGGAGGTTGAAACATGAACAATTTTGATTTTTATCTTCGTCGGATACACTCCATTACGGGTGTTGTTCCAATTGGTTTTTTTCTGCTTGAGCACATTTTCTCTATTTCCACGGTAATGGCTGGTGGCAAGGCTTTTGATGAAACAGTAGGGCATTTGGCCTCAATTCCTCCACAAATTATGTATCCGATGGAAATTTTATTTATTGCCATTCCTATATTATTTCACGGCATTTATGGTGCGTATATAGCTTTGAATGCTAAAAATAACGCGCAGAGCTATGGATATGCGCGCAACTGGCAATTCTATTTACAGAGAATGAGCGCTTGGTATACAGCTGTATTCCTGATTATACATGTAGGCTATCTGCGTTTCTTTATTAAAGCAGGCGGTAACGGTACCATTGGTTTTGATTTAATGCATAATCATTTGGCAAATCCTATAATGTTTATCTTCTATGCAATTGGTATGGTAGCAGCAATTTACCATTTTACCAATGGTCTTTTCACATTGTGCATTACCTGGGGTATTACGGTAGGTCCTCGTGCACAAGCTGCTGTTAATAAGGCTGCTTGGGTGTTATGCGCACTTTTGTCAGTTGTTAGTTTGGTAGCAATGTTTAAATTTGTAGCGTAAGCGCTGCATGGAATAATTCATGTAAATTTGTATAATTAATAGTAAGGAGCGAATCCGAGTGAAAAAGAAGATTATTGTTATTGGCGGCGGCTTGTCCGGGTTAATGGCTACCTTAAAGATATGTGAAGCAGGTGGCGAAGTAGAATTATTCTCGTATTGCCCGGTAAAACGTTCTCATTCTCTTTGTGCACAAGGCGGCATTAACGCTTGTATGGATACAAAGGGTGAACATGATAGTACCTATGAACATTTTGATGATACTGTATATGGCGGTGACTTTCTTGCCGATCAGACTGCAGTAAAAGGCATGTGTGAAGCAGCTCCCAAATTGATTAGAATGTTCGATCGTATGGGTGTTACATTTACTCGTACCGCAGAAGGATTACTTGATTTGCGTAATTTTGGTGGTCAGAAAAACAAACGTACTTGTTTTTCGGGTTCCACAACAGGTCAGCAGCTACTTTATGCTCTTGACGAACAAGTTCGTGCCTGGGAAGTAAAAGGTGCTGTTAAAAAATATGAGTTCTGGGAATTCATTAAAATCATTAAAAATAAAGAAGGCGTTTGCCGCGGCGTTGTATGCCAGGACATGAATTCTATGGAAATCAAAGCCTTCCGTGCTGATACTGTTATCTTGGCCACAGGCGGTCCTGGTATGGTATTTGGCAGATGTACTGCTTCGACCATCTGTAATGGTTCAGCCGTATCTGCGGTATATCAGCAAGGCGCTCATATTGGCAACCCTGAATTTATTC
>JAJFUN010000062.1 GCA_021372375.1 Pelosinus sp.
GCTTTTATAAATTATCGCTTGCATCTCTATATACCAGCACCTATAATGGAAATAAAAAGGGGGGTGTGACATATGGACATTCCAGCTCTGTCTGTAGTTTCCTCACAGCTTTCAACCCAGCAAGCTGTAGGGATTTGTGTATTAAAGAAGGCCATGGCTGCAGTAGATACTAGTACTACCGCACTTCTAAACATTATGGTTGCGCCTTCTGATACCATAGGAACCAATATAGATACTTCTGTATAATTTATGAAGGATAAACGGCATGCTGCCCATAAGCATGCCGTTTTTTTATTCTTTTGCGAATTTTTGAACCGCCTGCTGATACAAATAGCCCAAAACCAAGAGTCCCAGTGGTGTAATATAAGAAACAATGCTAATATGCCAGGAAGCAAGCAGCATATCTATTAGACTGAGCGGCAGTACAGCAATGACCATGGCTAAAAAAAATAAGATTAAACTCATTGCAACCGGGCAGCTAGAAAGTGACCAGGATTGTTTGATACTAGAAATAATGCCAGCGTTATCCCCCATAATATAAAATGGCACAAAACTAAATTTGATAAACAAGAGTAGAATAGTCAGCAACATAACAATGCCCAGCAGCGCCGCGGTGAGCCCTCTCGAATGGGCCAGCATAAAGCTTAGTACTAACACTAAAGCGGCCGGAATAACGGCAACTACCAGAAACCGTCCTAGTTTATCGGCTCTTAACACGATATCCTTTAATGAATATTCTTGTTTACTGCTTGCCAAAACCGCAATATTAATAACACCAGCATATACTACCAAATCCACAATCTGAACCAGTATGAGCAAGAACCAGTTTGCACTAATGCCGTCAAACCGCTGCAACAGTCCCGAAAAATTAACCCACACTACATATAATACGCATAATTCCGTCCAGAAGATGGCTCGCTGACCATACTCACTACTGGCAGACTTCAAGGCCGCTCGTATCCTTAACATTTTTCTCCTCCCCTTCTTTGTATTTACCCCTGTTTGAATTTACTGTCATTCTTTGTCTAATCCCTTGTGGTATTTCATTTTATTCACTTTAATTTTTAATATGCTGGAAAAACAAGGGAGAAGCAGGTTGCCTGCTTCTCCCCACATGGCTGTTAATTAGCAGCCTGACAATTTTTTATAACCATCTACAATAACCTGCAGTTCACCGGTACTCGGCTCGACTACCAAGCCATGCACAGGCACGTCAGTCGGAATAAGCGGGTTGTTTCGAATCAGGTCCACTGTATGCCGAAGATTATCAATGGGATGATGGAAATTATCAACCCATTCCCGCAAATCCTTTTCTACCATTTTGATGGCATCACGTGAAATACCGCGCGCCAGCATTTTGCCGATAAGCCCTTCGGCATTAGAATGCGCCATACCGCAGTCAAAATGACCAATCACTATAATTTCTTCGACGCCCAGTTCAAAAATGCTGATTACTAAACTACGGATAGTTGCTTCGAACGGGCCGGTTACTGAATTACCCGCATTTTTTATGACTTTAGCCTCGCCACGTTCAATGCCCATGGCTGGCTCTAAAAAATTCACCAAGCGAGTGTCCATACAAGTAAAAACAGCCAGCTTGCAAGCGTGACTTTCTTTGCCTTCATCATCCTGGCAAGTAATGTCGACCGAATGAGGCCTTTTAATAAATTCCTGATTAGCCTTTAAAATTCTACTTAATACCGTCATAATTTCACCCCTTAAGAATCTATCTCGCATCTCCTTGACTGGTTAAAAGAATTCGACAATAAACTATCATAACCTTTAATGTTTGCATCGAATATGGAAGCTTTAGGATACAAATTTATAAAAAGGGAGCTGTGCTATTTATAAAATGTCCTTAAAATAGGGTCCATTTTATTATTGCACAGCTCCTTAACTATATTACTTGTTTTATGTGCTAATATTACTGTTTCACTTTAAACAGGTTTACGAATAACGTCAATGATTGTACCATCGCGGTATTCCACCACGCCGACAATCTCATCAGTTACCGGAATATCTTCTGGTTTGCCTGCTAAATCATAAGCAATTTTTTGCAGATCCTCAATATTCATCAGCGGTAGATTAGCACATTTTAAATTATCAATAAGATCTTTGCGATTGGGATTAACGGCTACGCCGCGTTCGGTAACAATAACATCAACGGTTTCGCCTGGCGTAACAATTGTTTGTACTTTATCAAGCACCATCGGTAGGCGTCCACGTAAGAGCGGCGCCACCACGATTGATACACCAGCCCCGGCTGCTGTATCGCAGTGGCCGCCTGAAGCGCCCATCATTACGCCGTTTGAATCGGTAATAACATTGACATTGAAGTTTACGTCCACCTCGGTCGCGCTCAAAATAACAAAGTCGAGATTATTAACAATAGGTCCGCGATTATGCGGATTGGCATAATAAGATGCCGACATTTCTATGTGATTAGCATTTTTACGAATAGATTCAATGGAAGGGATATCAAAATCCTGTACGTCATACATCATTTTGAATAAGCCTTCTTCCAACATGTTGACAAACGGCGTGGTAATGCCGCCTACACCAAAGCTCCCGGTAATGCCCTCTGCAATCATTTTTTCTTTCATGAATTGCGCTACAGCAAGAGATGCCCCGCCGCTGCCCAGCTGCGCGGAATAGCCCTCTTTGAACTGACCGGAATACTCAATAACTGCTGCTGCATATTCAGCAATTTTAAGTTCACGCGGATCTTTACTGATCCTAAGCGCACCAGAGGCAATGCCTTTGGGATCACCGATGCTATCAACTTCAACAATAAAATCAACATTGGTCTGCGGAATGCTGATTGGGAATAACGGATGCGGCACCAAGTTATCAGTAATGGCTACCACTTTGTCTGCATGTTCGGCATCAACAATTGCATAACCCATTGAACCGCAGGCTGATTTTCCGCTAATACCGTTGATATTGCCGTAAGTATCGCAGGCCGGAGCACCAATAAAGGCTACATCTATCTTAAGTTCGCCGCATTCAATCGCGCGGGCCCGTCCACCATGGGAACGAATAATGACAGGTTTTTTGAGTCGTCCTTCGGTAAAGTATTTACCAAGCTTGCCTCTAGCGCCACTTGTTTCGACAGCAGTAATAACGCCCTCATCCATATAAGGAATAATGGCCTCATGAACATTGGAAAGCGAGCTTGGCGCTAAAGTCAAATCTTTAATGCCTTTACGAGCAATTGCTTCCATGACCATGTTTAACACATAGTCACCATTTCTAAAATGATGATGGAATGAAATGGTCATCCCATCTTTAAGACCTGCGGCATCAATTACCTGGTCAATAGACTTTACCAGCTTTTCGCTGCGAGGTTTATTCAAGGCAATTTTAGGTCCTACCATCCGTCCTGTAGGAATAGTACCAAATGCCCCATTATATAATTTCACTTCACCGAGTCCAGGTATCACTGAAGGAATTTCTCTGCCTGCTTTATTAAGCATTATTTAGCCCCCTTTCTCATGCCTAATGCATCGGCATAAGCCAAAGCTCTTTCAGCACGCGCTACAATCGGTCCGTCAATCATTTTTCCGTTTAGAGAAATAACGCCTGATCCTTTTGCCAAGGCCTCTTCATAGGCTTTTAGCACTCTTTCGGCATGATCAATTTCTTTTTGCGTTGGTGCAAATACATCATGGACAATTTTTATCTGCCGCGGATTAATGACCGATTTTCCGTCAAAACCTAGTTCTTTAATGCGGGTAATTTCATTACGGAAACCTTCTTCATTGTTAATATCAGAATATACGGTATCAATGGCCTGGATACCAGCAGCACGTGCCGCTACTACAATTTGGGACCTGGCAGCAAGAAATTCATCGCCATGTGTCGTACGGCTTGTCCGAAGATCAGCCAAATAATCTTCCCCGCCAATGGCAAGGGCTTCCATACGCGGGCTGGCTGAAGCAATTTCATATGCATTCATAATGCCTTTACAAGTTTCAATGGCTGCCATCATTTTAATGGAACCCGCTTCAAAACCGCATTTTTTTTCAGCTGCGGTAATAATCTCATCAACATCAAGAATATCTGCTGCCGTTTCAGCTTTTGGTAAACGAATCATATCAGGCTTAGCCGGCAAAATAACAGCTAGGTCATCGCGGCCATATGGTGTGCTGATATGATTGATACGCACAGCTACTTCACAAGGGTATTTAATGTTTCTAATTGCATTAGCGACCAATTGACGAGCAGCATCTTTTTCGTAAACAGATACAGCATCTTCTACACAAAAAATAATCGTATCTGCACCGTAAATACCTGCGTTTATCAGCATGCCTGGATTGTTGCCCGGCACAAACATCATCGATCTTCTCATTCTAGCCATTATTTTGCCTCCCCAGCACATGCGCGGGCGATTGCCGTTTTCACACGTGCTTCAATTGTACAGTCAAGTGCCCCTTTGTCATTGGCATTCACCAGTGCATCCTGAATGCCACAATCTTTCGCCGTCTTTTCAATCACCGCACAAATTTGTTTGCCGTATTTTTTAATCACAGGACTTGTCAGTTCTACTACAATACCGCTGCCGCTTTCAGCAGGCGCTACTGTAACCATGATGTCATTTGACTCCACCGTGCCCGCCTGAGCAGGTTTTGTAATCTTAACCATGAATCCGCCTCCACTCATTTAATCAAATCAGTGCATGCTGACTATCCGTCACATACGTTGCCTGATTTATTTGAATTCTCTATGAAAAGTATAGACTATTTAGCTAAAGAAATGAAATTTTATATTCTTATGCTGCTTTATAATAAATTCCGATGGCACTTTTTGGGCAAAGCTAATAAACCAGCCATCATCCTAGATTGCTGGTTTATTAGCTTAGTTTAAAAAGCCCGCTACGAAAGAGCTGCAATAAATTATACTTAAATATTCTACGTAGTTTTAGAGACCAAGGCGCCTAAGCAGCTTTTCATCGACAACCCCGGTTTCCGAGAGTCCCTGATCTCGCTGAAAGGCCCGTACCGCAGCCTCTGTTTCCTTGGCAAAAGTACCATTAGCGCGTCCATAAAAATAGCCAAGCTCAACAAGCCTAAGATGCAGGGTAACTACATCAGGGCCAATACTGTAACGCCGTAAGTCCCGCATTATTTTTTCCCGGGGGCCATCAATAAATACAGGTGTTCCTTCTGGTACCCAGCCATAAAGTTCCTCGACATCCCGGTTATTCATTCGAATGCAGCCGTGACTGGCAAAACAGCCAATTGACCAAGGCATATTGGTCCCGTGAATGCCATAACTTCCCCATGGAATATCCAGACCAAACCAGCGCGTGCCGGTAATCTCGCGTGGACTATAGCATTTATAGGAGATTATCCATTCCCCGGTAGGCGTAGGCGTTTCTTTTTTGCCTACAGCGATTCGATAGCGTTTATATAGTTTGCCATCATTATAAAGCTCCAAAATACGGCTGGCAATACTGGCTCTAATTACTAGATTACCAATAGGCGCTGCACTTTCCGTTTTTATGGCATAGTTAAGCACATATTCATCCACATATTCATACAACCAGATTGAAGTAAACACCAGCAGCATCAGGCCTAAATATACCCCTCGCTTAAACTTGGCAAAATAAACAAAAAGCATTCTGCTTTTCTCCCTTTTTAGCATAATGTATATGAAAAAAAGCAGCTCCCTATGTATAGAGCTGCTAATACTTGATTTTAAAATAAGTTTAATTGCTTACGCGTGCAAAGGAACGTTTGGCTTCTTTTATAAACAAGGTAAAACCAAAACCGACAACCGGCAGCACCACCAGGCAATCAAACACCACGGTAATTCCCCATACATCGGCAATCCGCCCCAGCACAAGAATCCCCATGGTCCCAACCCCAACGCTGAATCCTAAAGTAAAGCCGGAGGCTAATGCCACATTATGAGGCATCATCTTTTGCGTCAGCAGTAAACTGCAGGTTGCCGTTGCCGATAAGAGAATACTGGCAAGCACCAAAATTACAAACACCCATATGCCGCTTGCAGATAAAAACCAGTACATTAAAAGAGAAATCGGTAAAATGGAATATAGCATAACTGCTTTGCTGCCATAACGGTCACTGAGTAGTCCCCCGAACATAGTACCTACTGCGCCTGCTGCCAGGAAAACAGTCAGTAAGGAACTAGCATACAGGGCACTGCCGCCCAAATGAGAGACATAGTACAAAGGAACAAAGGTACTAATGCCGCCAGAAACAGTGGCCCGCGTCAAAATCATACCTAAGAGCGCCGCCAGCGGCCAATTAATACATTCCTTGAGTGTCCCCAAACTGCCCTTGGCCCGTAGCTTAGGATGCGGCATCTTGCCAATCTCGCATAATAAGGCCAAACTGATAATACAGCCCGGCAAAATATACAGCAGTAGTTTAGCATCCAGTCCGCCGATTAAAAGTGCGCCAAGCAAGAGTGAACCCAAGGCTACTCCGGCATAACCGCCCAGTGAAAAAAGACTGACAGCCTTGCCTCTTTCGCGTCCCCCGATAAAATTCACCGTCTTGGCGGCTTCAGGATGAAAGGCAGCATTTCCAAGCCCGCTGAGCGCTGTACAAACCATAACCAAATTATAGCTTGGCGCCACTAAGGACGCCGCCATAAATACAGCAGTAAAAAAGCATCCTGTCGGCATCAGCCATAAACGGTGCTTTTGATCGCTTAGATAGCCAAACAAGGGCTGGCTGACCGATGCAGCAATATTCTGCATCAGTACAATAGCGCTAACTTCAGCATAAGACAAGCCAAACTTCGCCTTTAAAAAGGGCAGAGCCACAAACAGTGCCCCTGGCGACAAATCTGCCACCAAATGTCCCAGCGCAATCAACCACACCGCCCAAGGCATATTACGAAACATCGCAAACAATAACATCACTCCTACCGCAAAATGGGAAAGGCTCCATTCCGATTAGAATGAAGCCCTATCGTTAATTTCTTACTTGGCAGTTGCCTGCTGATGCGCATCAACCACATTACCCTTTATAAGCTTTTTCTCACTGACAGCTATCTTTAATACTCGCTCAAACTTTTTAAGTCTTAACGCCTCGACTTTTGTTACCAGCGATATTGCTGTCCCGCTCTGCCCAAGGCGTCCTGTCCGGCCGACCCGATGCTGATATATTTCATGGTCTTCCGGAAAATCCAAATTAAGTACATGGGTCACGCCTTGTATATCAAGGCCGCGTGCTGCAATATCTGAGGCCACCAGCAGCGATATTTTTCCGCTGCGAAAATCATCAAGCGCCTTTTTGCGCTCATTTTTCATTGCACCCCCATGTAAACCGGCGGCCTTTAGTCCATGGTAATTTAGCTTTTCAGTCATTTCAAGGATATTTTCACTCTTATTAATAAAGACAAGCGCGCGTTTTATCCCCATATGATAGGAGAGCTTGCGCAGCATTTCAATTTTATCCCGGTGCTCGACCACAAAATATAGATGCGCAATATCTTTAGGAACCTCAGCCTCGCCAGCGGCCTTCAGTACTGCGGGCTCTTTCATAATCGCTTTGGCCTTCTCAATGATAGCAGGCGGGAAAGTCGCGGAAAAGAGCATTAGCTGCCGATCACGCAAGGTAGTCTTGATGACCTCCTGAACACTGTGTAAATTGCTTTCATCAAATAACCGGTCTGCTTCATCAAGTACAATGGTTTTTACGGTCTGGGCCACAATTTTCTTCTTTTTAATAAGCTCTAAAATTCGTCCGCTTGAACCAACAATAATATGCGGTTTTTCCTTTAGCTTGTCTATCTGGCGCGCAATATTGACATTACCAATAATCGGCGTAGCGGTAATCGGCAGGCCTGAATTTTTGGCCAGCTCTATAATTTCCCGCTCAATTTGTATCGCCAGTTCATGGGTAGGCGCCAAAATAAAACATTGTGTTTCCCGCTTGCCTGTATCAATTCGCTGCATAATTGGCAGCAAATAAGCAAGTGTCTTCCCCGTGCCTGTAGCCGACTGCCCAATCACATCTTTACCTTGAAGTGCGGCAGGAATAACCTCAATCTGTATCTGAGTCGGTACTGTAATCGCTGTTTTTTTTAGTCCCTCTATTAATGCCTCTTGTAAACCAAGGCTTGTAAACGATCCACTCATCAATTTCTCTCCTACTCTTATAAATGTTTACTTATTATACCACAAAATACTCTCTGGCACTAAAAAGCCTGCGTATTTTCAAATTTGCTATATCTACTATATTCTTACACGTATTGACAAAAGTATAACAACAAGATAGCAAATGTAAGAATTATTAGTTGCAGTTATAAAAAAAGACTAACCCCATCGATTAGTTCGTGGTGTTAGCCCTGTCTTTTATGAATTTTTTCAATACTCTAGAAAAAGTATCTTCAATTCTATCCCAAAGGGATTTGCTTTGCTTTTGCTGTATACAATCACGTATTTTCTGATCAGCTACAGAAAAATGAGTTCTCATCTCTGCCTTCTTTGCCATAAAGTCTACTACTTGGCAGGCTCCTTGCGACGCAGCCGCCTCAGCCTCAGAAAAACTGTTGTCTAGCAAAATCGTCATACTCCACTGGTTACAAACACTATGATTCTCCAAGCCTTCGCTGCGCAATTTTGTATGACAATCAATCATATCCAAAATCTGCGCAATTTCCTTTTCCGTAATATACACCTTACGATACGCAGATAAATTAGCAACCTGGCTATCATAGGCTCTGTGGCCCTTCAGATCCATGGTTTTGCGTCCCTACCTTTCGATAAGTTTGCCGAATCGTTCATATTTACGCTTAATCTTACACTACGCTACATATACTGTCAAGAAATTATTAGGCTATATGTCCTATAAAATTAATACTATAGTCCTATTGTTTTATTGTCTCTGCAATTGTATTTATTGCCAATTTGCTGTATAATGAATTTATAGATAATTCGGACTTTGCCATAAAAAGGAATCAATGTAATATGTTAACTTAGCACTAGGATTTTTACCCGTATCACATATTTGTCACATTTCCCCCTTATAATAATAATAAGGAAGAAGGTGAACCCCAATGACAAGTACCATTATTATCATTGCCCTGTTTGTTTTCGCTATAGGATTAATAGACTTTCGATGTTAGCAGTCAGCCTAAAAAAGCCCTAGATAATACATAGCTAATGTGCTTCTACCATTTAAATACAAGCCACAGTGATACAGTAAATTTCGTTGTATCCCTGTGGCTTGTATTTGCATTGCTGCTCTTTTCTCGTCCGCTAGAATACCATTTATATAATAATTTAAGCGGCGCCTATGCGCGCCACATTAGTATGGCTAAGTATCATGTTCATTCTTTTGTTCTGCCGCCGCCCCCTGTCTAGCTTCAACTTTCCCCCATCTTTCTGCATGCCGAACTAACCGCGTTAATAAATGAACTTGTTTTGCGCCGACAACCGCATTAACAGCTAACAGCAACAGTTGTAAATCGTTTTCTATATCAAGCAGGAACTCCCCAATTGCCGGCGGGTGAGTTATTCGCAGCCCGGCAATAAAGATTAGCGAAGCCCAGAAAAACCACATATTGCCGGTTATTTCTGAAACAAAATGTGCCGTCGAGTTATTGAATTCTTTCATTGTCAAGCTAGCACCCCCTCTTCTTACTAATTGTATGTGCGTAGCTTAGATATTAAAACTGCTATAACCATTTACTTTATTATCGTTTGAGATAATAAAAATATCCTCCATAATTTTTCTCCTTGCCTTTTGCCAATATTCTTAGATTGCTTTTAAAACCTCGTTTCCTAAATTAGACTGTTTATCGATAGCCTCAATGGTTTCATCAATGTAGGCAAAAATCTCTTTTGATAGTTGTTCAGCCTCAGAATAAAGCTTCTGGGTCTCCGCCGCATTTTGTGCTTTAATGGTTTCAATTACCTTAGCTCCAGTATTATGCAGTTGATGATGTACCTTGTCAATAGCTTTCCAACTGCTCTCTATATCAGGATGTGGTATGGTAATAGAGTGATAAAAATGCCCGAAAGCGCAGCGCCGTGAGCTTACTTGGGTTGGATATATTTTCATCTCATCAACCATGCGTTTTAAATTTTTCATCCAATTACCGTGTGCTGTTTTAGCCATTACGAGTTTCTCTACTAACTCAGTATTGCTCATGGCGTGTGAGCCGCCAGTTAAAGCAGACAGCATTTCCCGCATAATATCGCTAAGCTCCTCATCTATCTGGGAGATTTTTTTAGATTGCTGGGCACTTTCCTGCGCATCTTCATGAATAACCTGGGTCATACTATTAAGCTTTTCTGCATCCTGTGCTGATAAAATCATAGCTTGGTTTACCTGACTTACAGATTCCTTTATATTATCCATTGACCCTGCCATACTATCTACCTCTGTCAATGTTTCGTTTAAAATATCGGTATTTTCTTTAATTGTAGCTGTAATTGTTTCTAATTTTGCATTCATATTGCTAGTAGATTGAATGGTATTTTGCATACTTTCTCGGCCGCCAGACGCTGCTTGATGAATATTATTTACAAAAATCCGCATATCATCTAAACTGGATCTGGTGCTATCTGCTAATTTGCGAATCTCGTTGGCAACAACCGCAAAGCCTCTACCAAACTCTCCTGCCCGGGCAGCTTCAATAGAGGCATTAAGCGCGAGTAAATTTGTTTCTTCTGCGATTGCTTGTACGCCGTTAACAATTTCATTCACCTTTACAGCCATTTCTACTAATTGCTGTATTTGATCGCTCATTATATCAGTATCCTTAACAACACTTTCTTTTAATACAGTCACTTCGTCTAATTGTTTCATGCTCTCATTATTTTTTTGAATCAAGGCCTGCGAAGACTGCGCTAAATGCTTCATAACTCCTGAAGTACTTTCGATTGTCCCATTAACTTCATTCATACTTGCCGTAATCTCTTCTACAATTGACAGATTAGATTCACTCACCGCAGCCATTTCACCGGCGAAATCAATAAGCTTATTAGCAGACATCGTCATCTTTACATCAAATTCACTTAAAGAGGAAACGGTGTTTAACATTTTTTTGGAGCCATTTGCCATTTTATTTTCATTTTCAAAAAGTTTGTCAAAATGTTTAAATAACTTTTTATGTATTGGATAATCAATAACGGGTCTTTCCGTTGTACGCCCCTGAAGCCGATCTTCAACATTTTTAATAATACAAAGCGCTTCCTGGCAGGGTGCCTTTTTAAAAAAGTTCATAAAAATTCTTCCTCCCCCTATTAAGCCCAATTCGATTTCATTACATATTCAAAAAAAAACACAAAATTCCTGCCATAACTTGTCGAATTTTTAAGCACAATAATTTAATAAACTCCTAATAATCTATGTTTTACCAACCTTGGTGGCACTTAAATTCCTATAGAAAACAAGATGTAATGCCTTCTATTTCTACACCTTTTTTCTTTAGATTAGCAACACACTCCTGCAGATATCTTTCGTCATGCTCCTGATACTTGTCAAGCACCTTCCCAGAGGTTTCATAAGCAGTATAGCCCAAGAGCTTTCCTCGATACTTAGGATCCAGCCATAATTTATCGACATGATACCCTCGACGCTTCATTTCTTTGATTACTGCCATATGATACTGGTATAACATAAGTGGATCATAACTAAAGACGTAGTTAACGGTAGCATGCCGCTTGCCCCATCCTTTCCCCCTCAAGGCACAGCATTCCCTATGCTGCCCTAGCAGCTGCTGTCTAGGCAAGTGCTCAATCAAAGAAATGTGCCATAACCGCATTAATTATTCCCCTTCCTCGGCGAACATCATTATAATAGTGATTCTCCACCGCTAACCTTACAAGTTGTAGGCTTTTAAGTATGATGCGATTTACTTTTTCTTATTCATCGCCAAATAGAAGTTTCCTCCCGGCAAACAAGGACATCAAAATAAAAAGCCACACAGAAATCTTAGAAACCCGCATGCCCTCTAGACTTATTATGGAGCTGGTGATGGGACTTAAGCCAGCAATTTTGATGAGTTTTCTAGTTTCCATTTTTATCCATTAAATATGGTTTTGCAGAGTGTGTTAGAAAAATGTTAGAATATTTTCAAGTTAAATTCGGCGTTCAGTTACATGACCGCCACATAAATATTCCCAGACAATCAGTGGAACCCTTCTATTCAATTAATTCGAAACATAGCCCTAGTTCATGCTTTAACACTTCCCATTAACTCTACTAAAATCGATTCCAAATCAACTAGGGCCTTCTTCTTATCTTCATATGTAATCGAAGATATAATCAACTCTTTTTCTTTCTGATTTTCCAAATGGTAGCACTCCAGAATACCACCAGACGCACCCAATCCTTCATGATGGGGATAGAGTAATACTGTGGCCCTCACTTTCGAATCACGCGTTAAATAAGCGTACATTTGAAAATAATCTTCACGGGAAACACCATGACGACGAGCTGATTCGCGAATCCATTTCCATTTGGTATCAATAATAAGTTTTTCACCATCTTCGAACTCAATAATTATATCAGGACGGAGAGAAAACGCACCTCGTCCCGTCTTTTTATGCACCCATAATTTATTTATTCCTGCTTGAATTTTCGTCCGATATGGCAAATATCGAGCACATAAATGCCCTACATAAGCCTCAAAAAGATCATTCATGGCAAACAGAATCGAAAAAGCTTCCGTTTTTCCCTGGGTCATGGTCATTACTTGCTTCTGATAGAATAGCTTTGCGAGTAGCAGAGCTGGTTCAAAACGCCGGCTCAAACGATCTACGTTAATTTGCGAAGCCTCGGCTACCTGAAAATCTACATCTTCAACCCCCTCAAAGCGCAGCAAACAGCCTGCCAATAACTCTACTGTATACAAATTTCGTACTCTTGATAATAATAACCGCGTCACTCGCTTCAAAAACTGGTTCAAGCGTTGATTTACACTAAATTCATCATAGCCGCAAAAAGCCTTGGATAAGCCTCGCATCCGATTGCTAATTTGCTTGGCTACCAACAGCTTGCCGCGTAATAAACTCAAATTCTCCTCTTGATAGATATAGCCAGCACATAACCCGCGGCGCAGCTCTTTTATTAACATTTCTGCAAATAATCGTCCAAAAATTTCAAGTAGACTGCCTCCAGTCAATTGCTGGAGAGATAAGGTAGAATAAGTAACCTGCAAATAACCGCTTTCTTGCAGCAGCATTAATAAGGCTTGCCGCGATGATTCCTCTGCATCTACTGCAGATACTTTGGGCAGTATTTCGATTGCCACAGTAGATAACTGAATATAACCTACATAATTAACAATCTTTAACGAGTGCAGTTCCCACAGAAAATGGCTTGTCTTGAGCTTATTTTGCCCAATATATCGTTGCAGTTCATCAGCTTCTTGCATTGTAATACCAGCTACCTCATCCTGGCCAATAGGAATTGCGGTAGTGGCTTCATAAACAATCAGTCGCTTCATCTACCTCACGGCTCCATACGGCTATATATTCGCTGTACGGCCTTTACAGTAGGTTCTAATACCACTTCATAACGTATTTTTTCGCCCATATTTAGCATTTCATCTACATCGACAAATAACTGATCGGGCTTAACCAGATTTTTTGTAATAAAGAAGGATTCTGCATCACTAGCCCCAGTTTTACCAGCTCCGCCTAAAATAAGCGCAATTTTCTCCCAATCCTCATAAAAATATTCTTGTAATAACGGAATTACTTTTTTGTGAGTGACCTGAATTAGTTCACTTGCCGTTTGCATTCCGATAAAATAAGCATGTCCTATCATATGATCTCGATCAAATAAATACTCAATGCGCTCATTCATCACTTGCAATAATTTTCTAACCTGAATCCCTTCAATAGATTCTGGCAATACATCATAACGCGGCATTAATTCTTTAAAACAAAACCTCCGTCTAAGTGCTGTATCTAACAGTGCAATGGAACGATCCGCCGTATTCATTGTGCCAATGATATATAGGTTTTGTGGTACACCAAAGCTTTCTTGGGAATAAGGCAGCACCACTTTTATTTCGTTTGCCCCGCTTAGACGCTTATCAGGTTCAATTAATGTAATTAATTCGCCAAATATTTTCGATATATTCCCCCGATTAATTTCATCAATTATAAGTACATAATTGACTGGCATTATGTCTTCATTTTTACTACTTAATAAATTGCGAACATTATCGATAAGTATATCTTTCTTATAAAATTGATAGATAGCCTGCTGTGAAAGCACCTTGTCCTTTAAAATTTGCTGCACCGGAATATTAGCATCTGTAACCAGCCACTGCACCTTGCGAAAGTGGGAATACTGAATAGGCGTATTGGGTTGATATTCATAATCTCCGACAATCTTGGCAATAGCCCGAATTTTATGGTTTCCTTCGGAGATAAAGACTATATCCCCCTCTTTCATCCAGTTTTTAAAGCGTTGTACTGCTTGAGGACCAAAGCTGCTTCCCTCAGGCTTATGTTTTCCATAAAGAGCTTTTATATCTTCAATTGATGTACAGGTTGTGTAATCAACATCGCCCCCCCAGCCTAGGGCGATTACATTATTCTCTAAACAATAGCTATAAATATCCTGACCCTCATTATCGTAGATATAGCCTACTGACATTTTGTAAAATTCTATCATCGCCTCATCAAACTGATACTGCTGCGCCGGAGCTCCCGCGCTAGCTATAGCAGCATTGCAAATCCTTTTAAATACCCCATCTTGAAGCTCAAAGCCGCCTTCTTTCACGCTCCGCCAGCCTTCTACAAACTCCTCATAGCCAAAAGACTGATGAAACGTGCAAAAACTGATTTGATTTTGTTCTACCAAAGAGCGAAAAGCCACCTGGGCCTCTTGCCGATTTGCCGGCTGCTCAATCAACTGCTCATATTTCTTTTGATCAATAATCCGCAAGGCCTCATCTACCACGCTATATGTCTTGCCCGTCCCAGGAGGCCCAAAAAGAATTAGATTTTTTTCTGTCTCTTGCATTTTCATACCCGCCTTTTGTCGAGGAATACTAATTGTCTGCCCTTTTTTACGATTTTCTTTAAGATACGCACGAATACGCCTTACTAATAACGTTAATTCTGTAGTTATTTCATCAGCATAATTTACATGCCGCCCCAGCCACTTGCATAAATCATCAATACTCCACTTGGGTGATTTATACATGATATTCCCATTTGCATCAATTACTTGAATCAGCGAAAAACCGCCATCAGGCAGATTAATCATCTCAAAAAAGAATAACTGCCCTGATAGTTTAATTTTTAATTTCAGATAAGATTTTGGCAATTTTTCTGCAGCCTTCGAAGGAATAAAGGTAAATTCCACAATTTCTACAGTATCACCATTTGATAATACCTTTACTTCACTAACCTCACACTCAAAATCCATAAAAATCCACCCTTATCATCCTTAGTTCTATTCAATGACAAAAAATAAATCTGTCACGCTATTCGTATTTGCGTTTAACCAGACGCAGTTTTTTTAGGATACATGTAGGCAACCTTCTACAAACCAGATAAAAATCCCTCCTTCCATTTATAAGCCATCTAGCGTGGGTAAAAAATCAAAAAAATTACCCACGTATTAATAACATGAGTAGTTTTTACCTATTTTCCTAATCATAGCTGCAAAATCCGTTTCATTTAACTTATGATACCGAAAGAAGACTTTGCAAACCTATTTATCACCCTTAGAAATGCCATTTGTACCATAGAAACACTGGCTTCATAATCATTACCTATACGGAACTGTTTATATACTTTTTCACTATACTCCCCTTTGACAAAATAAAAAAGCCACACAGGAATCTTAGAAACCCGCATGACCTCTAGGCTTGTTATGGAGCTGGTGATGGGACTCGAACCCGCGACCTGCTCATTACGAATTGGAATAAAGGCGTTTTATGCTTTAGTTAGCTTGGGAAGAACCCGTGATTTTACTGGGTTTTTCCCGTTTCTATTTTTATCCATTGAGTATGGTTTTGCAGAGTATGTTAGAAGAATGTTAGAAGATTTTCAAGCTAAATTTCACCGTTCAATCACATAACCGTCACATAAAGCTTTCCAGGTAATCAGCGGATTTTCGAGATTTATCATTGGAATATCTTTCGTTCAGTCACATAACCATCACATAAAACATTACAATAGCTTTGCCAATATTGGCATGATAAATTATAAACCAGCTTTCTCAACGACCTCAAAGAGCCGTTTATTAAGATATATCCGTTCTTTACCCAGCTTTTCTGAACTCAGTATTCCTGCATCCTCAAGTGCAGCCAAATACCCAGCCGCAGTTTTCCGCGATACATTTAACCCTTCTTCAATATACGTTGTTTTCGTATAAAACTCATAAAACAATAAATCAACTAGATCTTTGGAATAAATTTTAGGAAATGCTGCTTTTATTTGCTCGGCCGTCTCATCAATTACCTCGTTAATGCTCTTAACAAGCAGCAAGGTTTCTTCCGCCGTCTCTTCAATACCATTCAGAATAAACAGCACCCATTCTTCCCAATTATTTTTTTCTCGGACTTCCTGCAGCAGCCGATAATAGGCAGTCTTGTTTCTAATGATGTACTTACTTAGATATAAAATAGGGCTATCCAGCAATTCTTTGAGCACTAAATAAAGTATATTAATAATCCGGCCAGTACGACCATTACCATCATAGAAAGGATGTATTGACTCAAACTGATAATGAATAACCGCCAGTTTTACTAATGGATCAACATTATCAAAATCATCATTAATATATTTTTCAAGATTAACCATTAAAGAAACGATTTCCCGCTCATCACCCGGCGGTGTATAAACCACTTCACCGGTTTGCTGATTTTTGAGCACCGTTCCCGGCAATTTTCTTATTCCTGCCCGATTATTTTCTATAAGCTGCTGTATATCAATGATCGCATTGGTAGTCAGGAGCTGCCGCTCTTTTACAAACTCGTACCCTCGCCACAAAGCTGTACGGTAATTTACTACTTCTTTAGCAGCCGGATTATTATAGCTCTCCTGCGACATCGCCTTAAATAATTCATCATGAGTAGTAATAATATTTTCAATTTCAGAGCTATCTTTTGCCTCATTAATGGTTATTGCATTAATTAATATATTTTTGTTGGGCATTGTATCAGCAAAACCTTTTAGTTCTGCCAGTGCCCGATGTGTGCCGACAAGCTGCTTCAATACTCTCTTCGTTTCAAAATCCACATCTGGCGGTAAGCGTTTTAACGTACAATTTTCCACGTTATAACCTCCTTATGTACAATTCAATTATATGAGTAATTTTTACTCATATCAAGATAACGTGGGTAAAAAATCGAAAAAATTACCCACGTTTTTATAACGTGAGTAGTTTTTACCTATATACTATAACATATTAGATGCGAAGAGGACGGAGTTATTGCCTGCGGCATCCCCTGTATCATCCACTAATACAAACTCTGTCATCAAATAAAGCCTGTTTAAATCCAATCTCACTTCAAACGAATTTTAACTTTTTCCTTTTCGAGTTAGTTTTTTTACCTCTTTATCAAAATCCGATAAAAAATTTCTATCTTGGATTACTCGAAATTTTTCATATTCTGCTTTTGCAGCTTCATCGGCTAGTTGTCGTGATATTTTACCTGCATTTTTTAAAACTTGATATTCGTTAAACTGCAAAAAGGCATCCAATTTTTCTATCCAATCTTTCATTTTCATTGGAATATGTCGCGCTGCTTGATTTTCAGCATAATCTAAGTACATACTAACAATTCGTTCTAACTCCTTAATCTCATTTTGCTGTAAATAATTCTTGGCAACAGTAGTATCAGATCGCAATATTTTCCCATTAGGAGCATTTTTCCATGTTTGCAAGCCCATATGTTCTTTAGTTGAATCTGCTCTCCCCGAAATAATCTCAGGGGCTGTCATTCCTGTAATTGCCCAATGTAGTTTATTTTGTACAGTTTGATAAAATCGAATTGTTATCTCTGAATTAGGTAAATAATCAATGCTACACTGCGCATAAATATCGGTTATTTTTTCATAAAATCGTCTTTCAGAAGCGCGAATTTCACGAATGCGCTCCAATAATTCATCAAAGTAATCCTTGCCAAATCTTTTTCCTTGCTTTAGCCTTTCATCATCTAGGACGAATCCCTTTATGATGAATTCTTTTAATACTTGTGTTGCCCAAATACGGAATTGAGTGGCTTTGCGGCTGTTTACCCGATAACCAACTGCAATTATCGCGTCGAGATTATAAAAAACTACATTTCGTGATACATCTCTTCCACCCTCATTTTGAACTATTCGAATTTCTCTAATAGTTGACTTTTCATCTAATTCACCAGACTTAAAGATTTCCTTCAAGTGGTAATTTATAGTCGGAATTTCAACCCCAAATAATTCAGCCATCCTCTTTTGATTAAGCCAAAAAGTCTCATCTTGAAAAATAACCTCAACTTTTATATTGCCATCAGGGCCAGAATAAAAAATTATATCATTATATAACTCTACGGGAGTGTCTTCTCCGCCAGGTGTATTGGAATCCAAAAAAAAGAAAAACATTTTACTTTCCCCCTCTTGCAACTTTACGCTTTTGGTCAATATAATCTCTTCTGCAAAAACTAGTAATTCCCTGCCATTCAACAAATATGCTCTATCACTTCATATGGCGGTAGCTCTATCCAATATGAAACGAAGGAACAGTTTGAAAAATACCGGCAATTTATGGACGAAACGTCTTGCCACAGGTTTCATTTGAGTAATTTTTACTCACATCAAGATAACGTGGGTAAAAAATCGAAAAAATTACCCACGTTTTAATAACGTGAGTAGTTTTTACCTATATACTATAGCATATTACTCCCTTGATGGCAGAAGACAAAAAAGCATGGCTACTTAGATTCCTGCCCTGCTATCTTTTTGTCTCAAGACGTCCGGTCTAGTTCTCTCCGCTGCCTCACCTTGTTTTAAGGGCGCTATAAGAAAAGACTCTGAACGCGGGAGAGGGAGGCCCTGGAGCGCCCTTGCGATAGCACCTTGGGGTGTCTATCGCCCGACTCGACAGGACTTTCGTCGCGAAATCAGGCGAGTGATAAGGCTTGGGCAGCGGCTCTAAAAAATCTCGAGCCTCACGTCTGCAGCCTCTCCGCTTGGTGAGAAAATGAGGCGAGTGCTAAAGAAATCGATAGCGGGTACAAAAGAAAACTCGAGCCGCCTTGCTAAAGTTTGCCTCGTGGCCGTGGCAGAAGGCTAACTCGTGACTAGGCCGGTAGATAAAAACTAGTGCCGCTTGATTGTCCTCGACCACCGAAGCTAAGAAGCGGCATAGTGCGTACCCCCAACATTTTGGCGATACCTCTATGGGGGGTTGGGGGTAGCGGTGCCCCCTGCGCGCTTTTTGCAGGGGGATGACACACCCATCCTTCCCCCAACAGCTTCAAAATCTCCCATCGCATTCCTCTGTGAGGGGTGGAGAGGGGTTTGGGGGGAGGAGGGGTGTGTCATAGCGGGCGCACTATGCTGCTTCGTCTCTTGCGATAAGACGAAAAAAGGCCTTTTCCTCTTGTGCTACAATCAAGGCTGACTTCGCGTGGACATGGGGCGTAGTATCCCCGTGGAGCCGTAGGCGAGCTTAGCCCCATGGACGGCGCGGGAGACAGGCAGACTATTTGCGGGTCGAGTTTACGATGACGCTGCCTCCGGAGGACCATAATGTATAGATGCCTTGCGACAATCGGAGCAAGACATGTATACCGCTAATCGGAGCAAGCGAATGCGGAGGCGTTTGCTGCCGATCATTCGCGCCGCGACAACCTCTCGCCATTTGATGAGTCTATGAGCGTCAGCGAAAGCCTGCAGCTCACTATTTCGGTCGAGCCCCGCGATGACTCTAGAGTGCAGCGCCCGAAGGGCGTAACGGTTTTCTTTTGATAAAGCCCTGTAAGCAAAAGCGAGACTTGGTACGGATTCCAAGTCCTGCTCTGCACTTTGGCAGGAATTTTATTTTTCCACCATAAAAAAGTTTCCTGCTTTAAAATACAATAAAGGACTTACCGCTTAAGATAAGTCCTCTTGATATATAGCTTTTAATACAAGAGCCCGTAATGATCTACGCTACAGCCAATACCGATTATTACATACCTATACGCAAACTTTCGCCTACCCACAAGCATTACACGACCGATACTGACCTTTGCTCGACTACTGAACATACCTGCCGAACCTACTGCAATCGTTAGACTGCAATAGACCCATCATAGCGTTCCCCGGGGTAACTCTCCAGCACCCCCAGCAGTCTTAGCTCGACAGCCATACATCCCTTTCGACCACACGACAACAGTTGGGCTGCCGTACAGCCTTGGGAGACATATAACCATCTGCCCGCCGACTACTACCGAGCCTTGCGACCCGGCAGTAATCTTTGGCCGACCAATGCCGAACACCTTGCGATATCCGACACCAGTCTTGGCTCAACCATTACGAACCCTTGTGATGTTATTATGACCAATATCATCAATATAACTCTTGGTAAATCATAGAATTAAATTTTATATCTATTTATGATATCCCGCAAACGATGAAAAAAAGTTAACCCCAGGAGCAAAGGAATTCTAAGTACATACGTACCTACTCCCATTCGGGAACCCAGCTTTTGTCCTTCGCAGGTTAACTTGCTAACTATATTATGCCACACTAATAAAATTCATGCCATACTCTTCAAAAACTTGGCGACATATATACACCTCATGACTTTTTTATCATAAAAACAGCTGCTGCCTCAATCCTGAGACACCAGCTGCTTTTCATTTACCGGCCTTTAATTCTAAAGCCAGCGCCAATATATTTTTTACCTGGTGGAGTATGTCAATATGCTTACTATCCACCAGCCCTGGAACAACCCCCAAGACTTCTTCAAGAGCCGTCACGATCTTTACTGCCGTTTCCATATCTGCCCCTTACCTCCCATCATGTTTTTCGCAATTATTGCCGCAGATAGCCTTTTGGCATTTCATGCACCAATCCATGTGCGCTTGAATCTTGGCCGTTAGCTCCCTAGCCGCCCCCTCGGCACTATCAAGGCGAGCCTCGAGCTTGACTAGGAGCCACGCGGCTACTGCAATGGGAAAGCCCATTTGGCTGATCATTTGAATAATTTCCATTTATATCACCCTAAAAACTAGGGCGCCGTTACGCGCCCTTTTCTTCTACTGCCAGCCGAGTATTGTCAGCCTCTTCGTCATCGATATTGAGGGTTTCTATATTCTTGGCTGGCGGTCCATAGACCACTGTTAAGAGTTCCTGCATAGTGGTAACCCCCCTTAGGTTAAAGTAGCTACATCGAGCTGACGAATCTTGGCATCCACGATCTGCGTCAGGCTGCCGCTTTTGGTAGAGAAGATATTCTTGGCTATGATGGTCTGCATGACAGCGCTTACAGTAGCCAAACTCAAATTATCTTTGGGATTGCTTACCGACATCACCACTTCCTTACCCATATCGGTGCGAAAAGTCATTTCGAGCGTCTTACTCATAGGACGACCCCCTTTCTATTTTTTGTAAAATGCTTACTGATTGATAATATTAGCGTGGTCGAGACGAGTAACTGCCGACACCGGATAAGTCTGCAGCGAGCCAATGCCTATTGCGACATCGTATACATCCTGGTCGGTCGCGTCCACTTTGACGTTACTAAAATTGAAGGTTTTGTATACCGCACTGCCGGCAGCATTGGTCCCGGTTTGCACCTTAATTCCGAGACTACACGACTGAGGAACTTTGCTTGCAGCCATTTTCATTCCTCCTTTCATTTTTAATTGCCAAAAAGGCCGCGCCCAAAGGCACGACCTCTTGGCGGGAAAAGGACATCTATGCTAAAAGCGCCATCGCGCTATCAGCCCATCATGAGTGCCTTTTCCCAGAAGACTATGTAGTTTCATATTTATCACCTGTCTTTATTATAGGCGAACAGGTGTTTCGAGGTCAAAGACTTTCGGTTCCGATTGACGAAACAATGGCCTCAGCAATGAGCCTTTGCCCAGCTTCACTTATCAGTACCTCCCTGTCAGCCTCTGATGTAATAAAGCCGCATTCGATGAGCACCGCCGGCATATCGGTCAGTCTGAGGACAGCAAAGTCGGCTTCTTTGACGCCCCTGTCCAAAGTATAGCCCCCCTGACAAAGCGCAGCCTGAATAGCTTGCGCCAGGCAAAGTCCCTCTGCTGAGCCGGGATAATGATAGGTTTCCACGCCGCGGGCCTCTAGCCTCTCAGCCGCATTACAATGCACAGAAATAAAGATATCCGCCCCCGCCTCATTGGCAATATCGGCCCGAAAAGCCAGCCCATCATCTTCGATATCCCCACTGCGGGTAAGAATCACCTCATGCCCTTTGCCTCTCAGTAGTTCCCCCAAAACTAAACCAATAGCCAAATTGATAGCCGCCTCCGTAAATCCACCAGCACATGCCCCCGGCTCTACTGGCCCACTGTGACCAGGATCGATACAGATTTTCATAAATTCTGCTCCTCCTTAATCCGAATGTTTGTTCGCCTTTAGAATAACAGAAAACCCCCGCCAGCGGCAGGGGGAAACGGTTTGGGGAAATGAAAGTCCGCATTTTCTCAAACTTTACTTGCTTTAAATATCAACATAATTCTCCATTGAGAACAGCTATATAGTAAACAACTGTCTACTTTCTACTGCCCAGTTAATAGCTATAGTTTGATATATCCTTTTTGTAGCCTGCAGTTTTTTATATGGATTAACTATTATTGTTACTATGGGCTCTATATTAATGTTACTGATTAATACAAGTACATATCGATCTTTAAGCTTTTTAGCAACACTCCACTCTTTGTCTGTAAATATGATTCCTCCTTTTTGTGCTGATATTCCCTTTACTTCAAAAACAATTTGATCTGATTCTAGCTCGAAATCATAGCCACAACCATCATTTCTCTTATCTATAATGTGCCCTCTAAGCCCTTTTATTGCACCCGCTTCATATTGACTTAAAAAAATATCCTCCGCCTGTTTCCCTGTGATCCCCCTGGTACCATACTCCTTTTGGGATTTAGTAGACTCTCTCCTTTTATCTTCTAAATTCAGTGAATCAATATAAATTTGAATATTATCTGATTTATCAGGGTTCTCCAGCTGATTAGACAAAATATCCCGTACAATTTCCGCTAATGCATTTTCGCTCAGGTACTGGTATTTTTCAACAACCTCCAGACGACTTGGCCGCAGTTCACGCTGATGCCACCCTTTCCTTTTATTGCTATGCAAAGGGTCATATTCATCACGCATGTTCTTAATTGTATTGGGATTCATACCCATCTTTTCCCCGATCTTTCCAAACGCCATCGTAAAACTAGCGTACCCTAAAGTTGAAAGAGCATCTCGATCAAATCTTGAAAGATAATAGGCTATAATTAACGCCAGTTTATGATTGACTTCCATATAAAACCCTCCCATATATTGAAGAAGCCCTTAAAAGATTTGAATATTAGAGCGTTTTTGATACCATTTTAATTATGTCCATACCCGACTGTATAATTTGTTGCATAAAAACAACCTGGTACAGTATCTCTACCTAGATTGTATATACTAAATTTTGCTCCTATCTTAGGAATATCATCAATTGTATTATCCAACCCACGAATGGTGAAAAAGCTATCCATATCCCTAATTTTTAAAGTAAGTTTTCCATTGTTTGAAGGTTTAATTTCACTAATAAAACCTCTTACATCAATAGGCCAAAGTGGATGCTCCGATTTTGTTTCCCAATATTTATCACAAGCAGGACGAAAGCCACAATATCTACATGAGTTTGGCGTAGGATTTGCAAGTGCTTGATTTTGACCTAACAGTAGCTTTTCATTAATATCTCTCAATAATGAGATGGCTTGTTCAATAAGAAGGATGCATTCATCCGGAATAAAGTCAACATCTTTTTCATAACAATCCAACCCAATAACTGAAGCCCTTGCAGGCCAGACTTTAAATTTTTTATAATATAGTGCCGCATACATTCTTAATTGAAGTACATATTCTAATTTCACAATGCCCCATTGTTCATCGAATACAGTTCCACTTTTAAAATCAACAATATGAATTCCAGAAGAAGACTGTCGTACTAAATCAATAAATCCACCAACTTGTTTATCCGGGCTCTCCACCCAAACCTCTGATTTAGTTAAGCCTAATGCCTTCCCTGAGTACTGCTTAAATCCGATAAGATTCCTTATAAGGGCAAAGCAACTCTCCTTCTTCACGTCATAATTGTGAGCATGTATTCTTAATGGTATAAATCTATTTTCTAGAGACGATTTTCGCATAGTATGTTCTATTTCAGATATTTTCATCTCCCATTTTTCAAGCATTTCTTCTTCATTTCTTATAAAGCCCTTTGAGGTATCTTCTATTAAGTTGTGAATTAGAGTACCAATTTTTGCAGAAGGGGACCCCGGTAAAAGCGGATCCCTTTTACCATTTGCTGTCAATAATTCCCTCAGTGGACAGTTTTTCAGTGATAGGAAACGGCTAGGTGATATTCTCGTCAAGGGTTTCGCTATTATTTTAGGTAGAGAAGCTATCATCATGGTGCATTTCGGACCATAAAGCGATGGCAATCACCAGGTCGACGTAATAAATTAAACGTGTCAATAAATTCCGCGTCACCACCTGCCGACACTACTGCTTTTGCGAGTAAGCCTGTAGGATTTAATATATTCCATAATGGATGGACAACAACAAACCTTCGCTGGCCTGCAATAAATCCAGGTAATTGATCAAAATTTGCTGCCTGATAATTGAAAAAGGTTGCAAATTTATCCCTTTCTCTGATAGCAATATCTGGCCAGTCACGCAGTTCTGGAACAGTAAAGTTACCATCCAGCCCCACATTATGTTGAGCATCCAAAAGAATACGTATGTAGGACATTGCCAGTCGCCAATCCAGTAAACCGTGATATGGCATATTTCGATAAACCTTTAAGCAATCGTAACATGCGGAATCACATCTATGATTACTATTAATAATAGTATCTGCGTATGATCCTGCATATGGTTTACACGTTTCCGTAAGCATATCTTTAAAGTGCATCCACAAATATCTTGTAAACCCAGCCCCATTTGGTAACCGATCGCTTAGTACCATATCAGCAATACCTGGCTGCCCGGGGTTAAACTCTTCTCTAGATATGTTGGCAATTTCAATTTCGTCAGGATCAATATCTAGTTTCCCCGCGAGTACTCGCCTAAGTAAGAATGCAGCAGAATATACCGCTCCCCGTACACCACCAGGTAAGGAATAACGTACATCTGGATCTAACATAACTCCGGCTGGTACTTGAGTAGGAATTATATGAAGGACATCTGTTGTTTTTCCCGCGCCAAGAGCAACCTTTTCGGCATTGTTATTATTCCCGTCAGTAAATCGACAAGCTATCCACTGCCTTTCTAATCTTGGTCCGCTTCCTGGAGAGGGCGTTATACGTTGAGTTCCTTCAAATAATTGGCCAGCATTATCATTTACTCTCCAAACCCTTCCGTCCTGAGCTAGATAAACACTAGCATTTGTACCACTAACGTTTGTTAAAGATAACCCCTGAGAAGTCTCAACTAAAAGACTAGGTGATCCAAAACTAATCTCATTATCCTCTTTAGCATTAGCTCCTCGTGATAAATCTGTTCTAAAGGCTTGTGGCGTTGCAACTTGAAATTTTGTAAACATATCTGGGGCGCCGCATTCTGGACATGCATCTTCATTAGGCTCAGAATCATGCGTAGAGGTTTTACCACATTTTTTACAGCGTAACATCCACTTTCGGTACGGGAGAGGATCACCTATTGATACCCAACGATTATTGGCCCACATCAAGGAACCGGTAAAACCAATAGCTGTGTGAATAACTTTATCCTTAGTTTTTTGTGCCCCCGGAGCGAATTCACTTATTGCCAACTCTAAGTCCCTATCTATTGTAAAGCCTTTATCTCCTTCTAAACGATGATATAAAAGACGAGTCCTAGTTGGCATACCGTACATAGGTAATATAGCCCCCTCTGCTAATCGCTCTGCCATTCCTTGACCTGTTAATTCAGGTGATATAGCAACTTTATCTATTTGTGATGGCAGAACTTTAGAAAGCCATTCCAGTGTACCGAGATCTTGCTTGCCCAAGAGAGCTTGAATTACTTGTTTTTGCTCCTGATTCTGCGTAGCTAACCACTGCAATACAGCTGCTCTATTTTGTGTCCAGCCCGCTACTCCATCAACATCTTCAACAAGACCAAATTCCCCATGACTATCTGGTGGTTTCGGCCCGTGCCACCATCGCATTCCCGCTGAATGAAAAGCACGGCGTAAGCATTCTTTTGCAATCATGCGTTTTTGAATACGCTCTTGGTCCATGGTCAAAAACGGAACTGGTGGCGGATCGCCTGTTATCTTTTCAGGTTTGGAAAAGTAATACTCATCATGACTACGACCTCTACATAATGTCAATACAACTGCAAATGCCTGTCCACGGCGCCCTGCACGGCCCACTCTTTGCTGATAATTAAATCTCATTGGAGGCATATTGGCTAACTGTACCGCCTGCAGGCTTCCAATATCTACACCCACTTCCATGGTTGTAGTAACACTTAGAGCATCTATTTCGTCGACACTTTGATAATAATTTCTTGTCTGATTAGCTAAATTAGTGACAATCCCTCGGAAATGTCTCTGACGTTCCCCCTGATCATCCGACTGCGCCGTTAATTCCTCACAATGCAGTCGGAGAGGGGGACGACCGGAGACGACTGGATGGGCAATGTAATTCTTCTTCCATATAAACTCGCAAGTATTATCCGCAGTATGATCCAAAGTACATAAACAATTCGTACATATTCCAGCCGAATAGTGTAAGTGATATCGCCCACAACGAGGGCAAGTCCACACTGGATCTGCATTAACCGATACCCGAACATCAAGCAATCTTGTAGTTAAAATAGCATTTTGGTGTCCTGCATCGTGTAACAGATCAAATACTGTCGTGCCTAATAGATTCTCACCAATTCCAACCTTTTTCGAAACAGCTCTAATATATTTTTTTATAGATGCCTTACATGATGAGTAATTAATACTTCCTTGTATTGTATCATCATATTTTGACGGGCTGTATCTGTAATTATCGCCTAAGATTCGAATAAAAGAATCGCAAATCTGTGTCAGTTCTTCCTTAGTAATACCTAAATTATTCGATGCATACTGAATATCCATTATAGATGTATGTGCTTTAAGCCATCCTAACCCTGATGATTCTAAACCAAAATATAGTCTTCCGAAAAATAAATCGCCAATAGACTTCAACAAAGCATCAGTCACATCATTCTTAGCTTTTTGTGTTGTTATGGGCAGATTTTGATACCATTCTTGGTTTTGAACATCAAATAATTCGGTCCAATGATGCTCTCTATTATCCCACTCAAAACTCTGGACTTCAAGATCGTTGCCCGCAGGATTTACACCAAGAGATAAAAACCGTTTTATTAATCGTCCACAAGTGTTATTATCGGCTAATACAGAAGCAATACTTATTATTCTTTCGGAGGCGATAGTTCGTATTTCCTGTAATCGTTTAACTGCTTCATCCCGTTTCTGGCACAAATCTGCTTCTTGGGCGGGCGGCAATATTCCAGACGGTATTGGGTTATTCTCATATTGTAGGTCTACCGATATCTGCTCTTTAGCATCACGATTGGCTTCTAAATATTCTTTAGCATATGGGCCCAAATTAGCCCGGCTATTGGAGATATCATCTAACAATTCCGGTTTTCCTAAAACAAGTGACCTAATTTCGTGTAGTACAATCTCTCGAGTTAATTCTGAATAATGATTGCGTTCTACGCCATTTGCAATTTGAGCTGCATCCTCACGACTATCGGAAAATATAACAAGCTTACGTTTTGCCCAATAAGGAAGCTGGTAAAATAGTTCTTTTGTAAAAACCTGGCTTACTTTCGAAAAACCAGTTCTAAATCCCCGAATTGGCGATTTACGTTGGCGTCTCGTATGATTGGCTGAGCATGCTGGACACACGCAGGGCAAAGCTCTATGCTGCTGCAAATTTGTATCATTAGGTTCATTAATACAAAAAAGATAGCCTCTTACCCAGTTATCAGGATCTATAATAGCCTTGTCATGAGTCAGTTCTACATTACCCGTCAAATTACTAAGGCTTGCCTCTACCCACTCTGCTTCTGTCGCAGGCGTCCATTTACCGGTAAGATCGTTGCGATGGGCATTTATAGACGGCTGTTGCCAAGTCCCAGTAAAACCGAATGTTTGATTTTCACTCGGCCAAAAAACAGCATAATCCAAAAAAGTACGACGCTCAACAAACCTAGCAGGCTGTCGATCAGGTATACCCTCAATATCCGGATCTGTAGCAAGCATTTCTATGGAACCATTAGCCTGCTTTAACCGACTCCCCCCCAACATTACTGTGCCACAATGCTCACAGTAAAGGAGTTCTAGTACTCTATGTCCTGTTGTCCTACAAATTATTTGTGACGAAGGGAAGAGCTCTCCAACTGGACGACCTGTAAGAGGTTTAGTAGAAGCCCAAAGACCTTCAATATTTCGGAAGAAATAATGAAGTCTAAATGAGGGTAAAGATGTTTTTGCATGTATTGCATCAAATAGTCCTCTCGAAATTAGTAGTCCTCTAACTGCTTTACGCCACTCCGGATAGTTCCCAAAAATATTCTGCGAAAAATCCCATAGTGAAACTGCTTTTAGTTCTTGACATACTTCACACGCTTTTAACATCCGTTCATTTATATTAAGTTTTGGATTGTTTAACCATTGTAGATACTTGTCCATACCTATACCAACCATAGCTTGCCCCCCAAGCATTTGGGTTGCTTGTTCAAAAACCCATTCCGGAATGTTTGGATAATGATCCGCAATAAGAGTAAATGGATCTCCTGGTAAGTACTTATTTCCTGATATATCTTGTAGTGGCGGTGTTTTTCCCTCAATAACCTCAAAATTTGTCTGTCCAAAAAAATCCTGAAGAAACTGATGACTTTCTGGATTGTTCGCCTGAAGTGAAGCACTAGACGCTAATATCCGAAGTTGAGGATGACCAGGAGTAAGCCCTAATCTTAATAATAGTAATCTGAGTAAGTAAGCTACCTCCGCACCAGCTGTTCCACGATATAAATGTAACTCATCAACAACAAGATGGAAAATGCGATCTTTCTTTACCTGTGCACGTTGACCACTAGGTACATCATCGCCTTGGAGCCATTGTCTAGTTTTCTCAAAAATATGCTTATCTTCGTCACGCATAAGCATAATACTTAACATCGAAAAATTTGTAATGAAAATGTCAGGTGGTGCTTCCTGCATGTCCCAGCGACAGCGCATCTCACTACCGTCTAATCGAGGAAAAAAATAAATTGTATCTGAATCTGATTCGGGGTTGTTCGCATACTGTAACGCCTTTTGCGAAGTATCATCTATTATAGTTAGTTTTTTAACTAAATTGTCTAAACGCTTCTTGTCAGGATCCACTCCCCCTTTTTTATACTCGTGCCCTGCAATTGGAGTTTCACCATTGTACCGTCCTAAATAAATCTTATTACCATTGGCATTGGTTGATAGCCATTTCCGAGCACGCTCTGAATCCAGCGCTTTTCTTAATCGTGTTAACTGATCTTCTACTAAAGCGTTCATAGGATATAAAACTAATGCTCTTACGGCTGCCGGTCTTGTCTCATGTCCTCTTTGAGAAACACGGTAACTCCGTTCAAGATTACTTTCATTTTTTTTACACGAATTTAGCCAAGATGAATTCTTCCACCAATCATTTATATTCGCCGGTGCTTGTTGAGGCGGCGACCAGCTACAGATTTCCTTTGATAATTGTGCGAAAAGCGGCATAAGAAAAGATTCCGTTTTACCTGCACCTGTTCCGGCAGTTATAACACAATTTTTTCCATCCATAGCCTTCTGCAACATCTCATATTGGTGACTATACAGGGGAAAATCCTCCATTAGTCCGCAATTTACTAACTCTTTAAATACGACTAATTCGGAAGATGTAAGGCCAGGAATATCTTGTACCGTTAACTGATCAATGTTTTTATTACTACTCTTATACCTAGGAAGAGGCTCTACTAAAGGTTCTCTGCTTAATACCCGATCTTTATAAAGAAGCTTTTCTCTCTCTTCCTCCAGTAATGGAAAACGAGTTCCAAATGCAGTTTTTATATAAAGAATGAAGTTATCTCGTATTTTATCAAAAGAACCTATCGGATCAATCATTAATTTCTCCCTCCTCATATGAAGAAAAATCGTATGGTTGTAACTTTTGGCTAATCTTTTCTGCTATACCTGTAGCAATATTTAGAGGTACACCGAAATATAAATCCATATTCAATCTGGTCGAAGGCCCCAGAACTCTTCCTTCGATATACCCCTCATTTGCAGCATATCCAGAAGATAATGCCGCAGCCCGAGCCAGTAATCGGGGCAAAGGAACAAAACAAGGAACCCCAAGAATATGTCTTACCTTATCATAAAATAAAACGTTGAGCGCAGCCTTTTTTAAAACCATATACCGTCCCCAATCTCGATCAATTTCTACACTTTTCCCCTCAAAACTCCAGACATGAAACTTCTTTTGCGTATAAGGATCAGTAAATTCTAGTAATCCACTGACATTTTCACCTCGTCTCACTGATACAAAGTGAAGCCTTTCTAATGAAAACTGTCTACAGCTCCAATTAACACTGCTACTAATGTATCGTTGGAGAGTTGTTTCATATTCTTCCATACTGGATGTAGAGTGCATTATAACCCATGCCGCAGGTACATCAGATTGAATATCCATTCTTAAACTAACTGCTATCCGATTCAATAGAGATCGCTCCACTACACTAACACTAATTTTATCTGGTAGTGGAATCCTTGCACGCTGTTGAGGACTCATACTAACTACCATCTGTTCCCGATTGGAACTTTGTAAATTCATTAAACTACGGATCATCTTAGGAGTTCGAGCCCCTGTCAATATTGCAGTATAGCACCCACGGCCAGGTAATAGCACGAGCTCAGGCCTACAGCAGTATACCCGTCTTCTGGAATAATCAAATTCACAGTGGGCAAGTTCCTCCATATGACGAGCTATTCGACGTCTGACATTGTTTGCATTTTCCTCACCTATAGCATCACTATAAAGATAATCAATTGCTCTATCAAAGTCTGCAAATGAAATATCTCCTCTTGTTGCTAGTATCTCAAGTAATTGACTCACAGCCTTCTCGCCTCTTTTTTGTAATTATTCCACATCTTAGCAAGAGTTTTCAAGCCAGGAGGAACTACATCGTAAAAAGTAAATATTTTTCTCCACTTCTTCCAATCATACGTGATTTTTCTATCACTAAACTTAATATTAGCGATATCATCTAAGTGTCCAACATAATGAGCTTGCCATTTGTCTCTCCTAATTTTGGTAATTGCCCAAACCGGATCCCACCCCGAAGGCAGACCTTCACCCGGCCAAAATACTATCTCTCCTGGATTACTGCCTAGAAATATTATTCGATGCGATAAATACGTTGGGAACTCAGCATTATAAAGTGGTATATTTCTCAATATTTCTCCACTAACATTTGCTGCAGTAATTGTGCAATAACTGTTACTTATCTCCATTGGCTTTCCAAAATGATCTCTCATTAACGGCTCATATTTATCCCTAATTCCCGATTCTTCTAGTTGCATAGTCGCTCTAACTGTCCGATCAGCAATACTAACCTCTATAGGAATTGGTTGTGAGACCGGAAGATCACTGGGTAATTCCCATAATCCATCATTACCTAAGCTCAAAGCACATCCCAATGTCATCGGGGTAACATCAACGGGACATCCTTCTATTGCAATTTTCGGTGGCGCGAAATCAAAATATTTATTGCCCCTATCGGACTTGACCCCACCGACAAAATTCATTGATATAGAAATAGGAAGTCTTAAAACATCGATTCTTGAATGAGATTGTATGACATTTTCTATTTCAAACAATCGCCATCCTATGGGAAGACCATTTATAACATGATTTTCGCGAAATACTTGACATGACTTAGGACCCCATTCTGCAATTTCTTGTACATAATTATTACTACATGCTACAAAATACTTCGTGTTTGTCTGTATCGTATTGGTTTCAATAAAACGGGGAAGTTTTTCCCTCATTCCATTTACAAATAATCGAACCTCTCTACCACAGAGGCGAACCCTCCAATTACCCGTTTCATCGCTAAATAATTCCCCCTCAGTCCAATTGAGATAACCTGCATCCAATATCCCCTTAGTACCTGGATCATAAAACTCAGTGCTCCATGAGTGAATAGAACCCCGACAGGCCCACGTCGATTGGTCACGTTCCCTTATAAAAAACATTTCTTCTTCAGGTAAATCACGATTCACTTTAAATCTGATGGAGGATTTTACTGACTGCGAAACACTATTATATTCAATGCATAGCCTAGCTGATCCAAAAATTCTAAAACCTTCCGCCGATAAACCTTCATTCTCCGCTCCTACATCACCAGACCAATCTTTTAAGTCCGCCGCGATTAAATCTATCAAGGCATCCCTCAAATCAGCAGTATCCCTTTCTTCACTTTGAAGTAATCGGCGAGTTCTCATCTGTAATTCAGAATGATTGCAAATCGCTTTCGATAATACCGATAAGTTGGGCGGACATGTCGGATCAAATCCATATTCTGCAAAAATCCTAGGAAGTGCAGCTCTTTCGTCTGCTGTGATCAAGGTCTGTGATAAAGGAAAACCGACATGTACCCAACTCCCTCTAATTCGAGCTGAAAATCGACCTAAAGTCTCAACCATATCGGTCCTACTCCATACTTCGAGATCCTGCCATAATTCATACATTCTACGAAATGAAGCAGGCGCTCCAATATCTGCTGGGTTACCTAAGAGTTGATTTAATCTTGGATAATATGCGTGACTAGAAAATTCTCCCTCTGTACCAGCAGCTAATACAAAGAAAACAAGATAAGCAACATATTGAGGCTTTCCCCAATTACTTCTCCAGTTATAATAAATGTCATAGGCCTTTTGGCACAAATATGTCTTATTTGACCAATGCGGTCCTTTCTTAATTGCCGTAATAAAATCATTAAAGTCCGCTCCGGATCTCTCCCCTATTTTGCTGATTAAGGTTGCATCAGCAAAAAGTATAACTTCTCTTCCAGCCGCGGAAGGATTAAAAAAATAGTCTCGTAAACAGGTATTCCATTCCTGATAGTTCATTTAGCTCTCCCCTTCCGAAGACGCAATAATGAAAAAGCTTCTACACAAAAAATGCTTATTCCTCTACTTTCTTGTATTTTTTTCACACATTCCATAAAAAATGACAAATGCAACCCTATTATATGGATTGCATTTGTCATTTTTATAAAATTCGATGTCTAAATTCAAATAACATTGGGAGATTTATCCTCCCTCTTCCCCTCCAGGAAATCCAAAATGGTTTGAGCAATAGCTTTAGCCGCAATATACGGAACACCATTTCCAACAGTCTTAAACATATTGCTTAAAGTCATTATTTCAGGCGGTAAAGCAAATTCTTTGGGCAAGGATTGTATAGCCAATGCTTCAGCAACTGATATCCTTCGTGCCTTATAGGGATGTATATGAACTTCATTATTACCGTAGCAGGCTGTTGGAGAATATCGCCACCGATGAAGTCGTTTATATGATTTTTTAGAAACATCTCCTTCGTCTATAGTCTTGAATCTTGCAAGACCTGCCCTCGGAACAAAGCAATGTTTGGCATTAGGGTGTTTCATAACATTATTCAATTCAAACCAGTATTGAACCGTCAATTCTTTAGGTATATTGTTAGGACAAGCCATTGTTCCATCTTCAACAAAGGTATCAATAGTTGGCCAAGGACATTTACTAATCATTTCAATTGGATATTTAACATAACTTCCCCAAGGAAAAATTCCTTCCGGTAACATATTATTAATAGACTTTATTGATTTATTTTTTACTATTGATTTTTGAAAACCAATTAAAATAATTCGTTCCCTATCTTGTGGTACACCATATTCCATAGCATTAATTAAACGTTCAGTTGTAATATAACCTGCGTTATTAAGTTTCTTTTTCATTTCTTCAAAATAAGCACGATGTTTCTTAGTTCTCCAAAGTCCCTTAACATTTTCAAATACAAAAAAGTCAGGCTTTTGCTGACAAATCAACTTAATATATACATCCGATAACTTACCATTGTTTCCCTCCCGCCCACGGTTTTTTCCTCCGACTGAAAAATCTGGACAAGGAGGCCCACCAATAAAACCTATAAGATTTCTAGTTTTTCGAGCATCTATAATAAAATTGGCAAGAAGTTGTTTATTTTCACCTTTGGTCAATATTGCCACGTCATCTTGATGATAGCCATAAATAGGATCAGGTAAATTTAATAGTTTTCTTGAATATTGGTATGATTCCATGAAAGGTGGATAAATTTCGTTTACTAAGCCAATTCTATATCCACTCATTTGAAAGCCTAGATCCAAGAACCCTGCTCCTGAAAAAAAAGAAAAAATAATAGGATAGTTAATCATCATACTCCTCATTCATACGTATTGAATAGTTTTAAATCACATAGTTACTTCTGTAAATTAGAGCTTGATTCCTTCCGAATAAATAAACTAACCACGACTGTCCACTCTTAATTTATTTTCGAAAAGTCCCCTAGAATATATGATATCATAATCAGCCGTAGTTCTGAAGATAGGTTAGCGGTTCGGTACCAGAAAGACAAAGACCAGTGCCAGTGTCACTGTCCCGCATCTTCGCTCATATCTTCCGATTTACCTCCTATACATTATTCCGCCTAAGAAGTATCCCCTAATGAACGGAGTTGTTGACAACCATTTATGTCAACATAATTCACGGGGACAATTCCACCGATTCAATCCTACCGTATTATTATAATTTAAAACTTTCCCAAAAAGCAGAACTCCTCTGTTCAACTAAACTAATCTTAACGCCAAATCATCCCCTAGTACGGGATTTCAACCCCCACATCCCGCCCAAACTCCGCCGCCAAATCATTTCCCCCTTGCCCGCCTTCCTTCGGCCTATCCAAAAACTCCACCCCCTGCCCCACAACTTCGGCCACTCGCCGCTTTTCGCCGCCTTCTATCTCATAGCTCCGAATATGCAGCCTGCCCTCGACCAACACCCGCCGCCCCTTCGTAAGATTATTGCCGCAGATTTCAGCGAGCTTCTCCCACACTACTACCGGAATAAAATCCGCAGCCTCCTCACCATTTACCCGGCGGTTGACGGCCACCGTAAAAGTGGCCACCGCCTTGCCATTTGCCGTATACCTTACCTCCGGGTCCTGAGTCAGCCGCCCGACCAGGATTACTTTATTCATCAGCTCACCCTTTCTATGCCTTTGGCTACATCTTCTAAGCTCCGTGCCAGAAGGTATTCTCCGCCATGCCGCCCGATATCGGCCTCAAACTGCAGCTGCACCTCACTTTGCCGCCCCCGTGTGGTCTTGACCTCGATAAACAGCACCCTTCCCTCTTTGACCGCGATAAAATCACTCACGCCTTTGTAGCTCCCCACGCCCTGCAGGATGTGAAAAACAAACCAGCCGCGGTACTGCAAAAACGCCTTGATCTGCCTTTTGATGGCTTTCTCAGACTCCTTTAGCAGCCCGGTACCAAACCACTCAGCCATGCTGGATATCTCCTTTTTTCTTTTTCAGCCTGAGCTCGGTAATGAGCCGCAAACAATATTCCTCAAGCTCGGCTTTACTATCGGCGCTCTGGGCGACCTCACAGAGTTCACGCAGGCAGTTTAGATGTTTATTAAAATTTTTTTGATCAATCATTTTGTATTCGCTCCTTTATGAAATAGATTTTAGACTGGCACTTTCTAACATGGCGGCCACCTTTTCATTGACCGCCTGTTCTTTTTCCCGGTTTAACGTAAGGTCATACAGCTTAAAGAAATGCGCTCGCACCGGCACCATATTGTCACACGCACACAAGGCGCGAATTCCACCAAGCTCTTTTACAATCCGGCCGACGGCCTCATGAGACCAGCTTGGCACACTGTAAGGGTCAAGATTCTTACACACCTCATTCCAGGCTTCATCCGGTGACGGCAGCCCCGCAGACTTGAGCCTCAAACTGTCCACTGCTTCCACAAGCTCGGCTATAGTAGGAAAGAACTTGGCGCGAAGCAGCACTTTAGCAAGGCCTGCTTCTACCATCGCAAACGGCAGATGTCCCAGCATCTTGTGCCACAAGGCCGCGGTGATTTCTATTCGGATATTTTTATCCTGCATATTCGGCCAATTGGCCATGGCAAGGGCCACCAAACGGCTGGTTTCCTGCTTATTCATCTATCTCCTCCTCACTATAGCGCAGCAGTCGGTCGATTGCGTTTTCTCTATATGCCTGACCTCTGCCCTTACGCGGATGCGCCTGGCGAGTATGCCACTTCATCGACTTTCTCACAAATATCACAAACCCGCTAACCCTTCTGTCTAAGCAAATATAGCTGCCTGCCTCGAGCTGAGCCAGATACCTTCGAATAGTGCGCTCATTGACAAACAGGCTGTCTGCTATGCGCTGAGCTGTCACTGGGTTGCCATACAAAACTTTGCCCCAGCGTTCATCCCCCTTTACTTCCTCGCTGGTTGTTTTATCAATGAGCCAGAGAAACAGCCATACTGCCTGACCAATGGCCCCAATATGTTTTTCAGTAAATAGTCCCGACGATACCGGAAAATACGTTTTGCTCTCACCAATTTGGACTGCCTCCTTACCTGTATTGTTATATTGTATTGTTAATGTATTGTAGTAATCCTGTAAGCCCTATAGGACGTAGCCTCACGGGCTATGCCTCGGACAAATTTGTCCGGTAGCGCGGACAATATTGTCTGGTTTCCCCGGCAGAATTGTCCGCTTTCCTAGACAAAGCTGTCCGCTCTGTGGATATCTTCTAGCCGGCCGCCTCACTGTTTTGCACGGCCTCTTTTAGCTCATCAATCAATCCTGCCGCCTGCTCCTTGGTGAGCTCGCGGGAGCTGGCTACACAAAACTCTCTGTGGATACGGTCTTTCATATACTCATCAGCAATTCCCGCCCGGCGGCTTAGGACAAAGATGATTTTTAGCTGCTCTAGGGTGATTTTACTGTTGCCTTTACGCGGGGGCGGGACACTCTGACTGCTGACAGCTTGCGCTGTATTTGCGAGTGTCTTTTGCCCTCCGCCTGTATCCTTAGAAACTAATGCGCTCTCTCCAGACGAAGCAGTATTTGGCGTATCCCCTGTACTTACCGCTCTTACATCCACACCGGCATCAGCCTCCGGATCATCCCCGGTCGAGATATTAAGGCTCATCATATAGCAATATTTTAGGGCGGCTGTCTGCGCCTTCATCACCGCTTTATCCCCTGTATCCTGGCCGCTCCCAAAGGCGGTCATGGTCATACTTTCCCCGCTGACCGTATCGGTGAGAGTTACTGTCATGGCGATGGTTACCCTTGTTTCTAGATTTCCTTTATTGGTCGTTACCGGTTCACTTGATAAAATCTCAGGCTTTGCTTGGGAGATAATGCCCTGTTGGACTAACGCTGCATTGACTTTTTCAAACACGTCGGCAGCGGTGGCGTATTTATAGCGATAAAAGGTATTCTCCCCCTGCTTTTGCACATAAGCGCAGGCCTTCATCACATTTAGAAACTTCATCCGTAAACTCATACAGAAATCCCTCCAAACTTTTGATGGCACCGTTCCCAGTAGCCGCAAGCTTTCGCTGAGCACATAAAGTTTCCGGGATTGGGATAAAAATTCCCGCCCTTGATGGCTGTCAGCACACTCTGCATAATAGATAGCAGCCGATCAATATCTGCCTGGGTTCTTTTTGCCTTGAGGAGTACTGCTTTTGGCTGCTTAGTCTGCACCAGATAATCTAAAGCTACAGCTGTTTCTTCTCTCCCCACCAGCTCCCTAAAAGCATACGCATAAGCTGTAAGCTGCAAACTTTTGGCGGCTTCACTGCCAGCAGGCGCCTTGCTGGCTGTCTTAATATCGCGAATAATAAACTGATCATCAATGACATCAATATAGCCAAGGAGCGGCACGCCAGCAGCTGTCGGAATGATAAATTCATGCTCAATAAAGAGCGGCTGCACCTTGGACGCAATTTCCTGATGATAAAGCGACGCCAGCATTAAAGCCTCATCTTTGGTTCGGCCTTTATCCTCTTCTTTTTCCCAGGCTGTTCCCTCTGCCTCCTTGTCAAAGGCTGCAGCTGTCACATCTCTTATTTCTTCCAAAGATACATCCTGCTGCGTCTTGGCCTTCTGCCGATAATTGTGCTCTGCTCCTTTGTGCACAACGCGCCCTTTAGTTAGCGCGCCAGTCGGCGGCAAAATAAGCCCGTCTACATAACGAAAGCCATACTGAGCCGGGCATCTGAGATACATATTTAATTGGGTTATGCTGAAATGCTCTAACATTTTCCTCTACCTTCCCCTTTTTTAAAGTAAACTAAAAATTAATGTATGGTATTTCTTACCTGCCGAGCGTTGGTGCGCTCGGTTTTTTTGTGTGCGCAAATGCTTTTCATTTTGCGCCTGCCTCTCTTGCCGGCACTTCATTTTTCTTTAGGTAATCCTCAAGCGCCCAGCGGGAAATAACTTTTCGCCCATGCAGCTGGCAGTAGCTTATATTGCCCTGCTTTATTTCTTCATACATAAACCAGACAGATACCCCCACTGCCGCCGCAGCCTCAGCGGCACTAAAGCCCAGCTTGCTATTTAGGTCAACTGCCTTTTTCACTTTAGGCGGCAAAGGTACTTTTTTCCCGCACTTAGGACAAAAGCTTGTCCCCTCTGGTAATGCTGTTTGGCATTTCTTGCACGCTGTCATCTTGCACCCCCTCGCTTTTTCCCTGCCTTGTCTTTGGCAGCGCCCATCACTGCATCAAGCTCTTCCCTCAGGAGGCCAAGCGCCTTTAATATCCCGTCAAGCCGCTCCGCTGATAATCCCCTCGCTCCTGACTCAATCTGGGAATAGGTCGGCGGACTGACCAGAATGCGCCGGGCAACATAGGCAGCCTTTATCCCTCTTTTAACCCGGATACCTTTAAGAAATGGCCCATAAATATTTGGCATAACATCTCTCCTCTTCGAAATAGCAGTAGTTTTAATTTACCAACTACAAACATATGTTCCGTCTGTGACTATATTATAATCTGGTTATATTTTACTTATCAACCACTATTTGTTTTGAAAAACGATAGATTATTTTTATAAAAACGCTTATAATACAACTAGAACGTATGTTCCCACGACTTTTCAACTGGGTAAAAATTATTTTTATCTAACGTTATTTTTTAAGGAGGCCTGCTATGCTTGGAAGCCTACACAAAAAAGGAAAAACGTACTATGTAGTTTTTGATGAAGGCCGCGATCCTGTGACCAACAAGCGCAAGCAAAAATGGGTAAGTCTCAAAACCAGCGACAAAAAAACAGCCGAGGCCAAATACTCTGATATGGTGAAAAAAATTAACACCGAGGAATATACTGAACCCACCAAAATGCAGTTAGCCGAGTACCTCGAATATTGGCTCAAGAACTACGCCAAACACAGCGTCCGTCCATCAACCTATGGCGACTACGAATGCATTGTCCGCCAGCACTTCATTCCCGCCCTCGGCAAATATCCGCTTGCTAAATTATCCCCGCTTCATATCCAGGAGTTTCTAAACCAAAAACTTGCAACAAAGCTTTCATCCTCTACTGTGCGCAAACTATATGCCGTACTTCGCAAGGCTTTAAACAATGCTCTAAAATGGCACCTTATCACAATAAACCCGTGCCTTGCCGTTGATCCGCCCCGCATCGAAAAATATAAAGCTGTCGTCTATTCGCCAGAGCAGCTAGAGGCTCTGTTTGGCGCCGCCTCAACTGAACAAATCTACCTTCCTGTACTCATTTCCGCCACCTGCGGCCTGCGCCGCGGCGAAGTATGCGGCCTCAGATGGAGCGATATCGACCTCGAGCGCAGCGTGCTATTTGTCCGAAACTCCCTTGACTGGCAAGACAGCCGCCTAACCTTAGTGCCGCTAAAAACCGCATCCAGCGAGCGAGCCGTCAAACTGCCGCAGCTCACCCTGACCGCCCTAAAAACAGAAAAAAGCCGCCAAGCGGAAGATAAACTTCGCGCCGGCGGCATGTATGACGACCAAAACTTTGTCTGGGCCTGGGATGACGGCAGGCCTCACGATCCATTTTTCCTGTACAAACATTTCATAAAAACCATTCAAGACTACAACGATGCCCTTGATAGCGACATAGACCTCACACCAGAACAAAAAACTGCCGCTAAACTGCCGACGATCCGCTTTCACGACCTCAGACACAGCCACGCGACAGCCCTCCTCCTCGCCGGTGTCCCCGTCAAAGTCATCAGCGAACGCCTCGGCCACTCCAGTATCACCATCACCCAGGACATTTATTCCCACGTATTACCTGAAATGCAGCAGCAAGCCGCTGACGAAATTGACAAGATGTTTGCCAAGAATCACGGTCAAAAATAAGATGCTCCAGATTGCCTTCGGTACAGCTTGTTAGAAGAATGTTAGAAAAATGTTAGAAGCAAGGCAAAAATACAAATAAAAAAGCCACACAGGAATCTTAGAAACCCGCATGACCTCTAGGCTTGTTATGGAGCTGGTGATGGGACTCGAACCCGCGACCTGCTCATTACGAATGAGCTGCTCTACCAACTGAGCTACACCAGCGTTTAGTACGTATTTATTTTAGCTTACTACTGGCGCTCTGTCAAGAAATAAACCCGATATTTGCCCGGATTGTCTTTTGTAAATAGTTCTTTAACTGTCATTTTCTCTTTCTACTCTACCTTGAAAGCAATACCTCATAAAAAACGCATAAGTTTATAGCATAAAACAAAACCTTAGCGCATTTTTCAACTAGGGATAAACCTGTCAATAGCATTTGTTGTGTAAATGACTGTCCGACCATCTGTAGAAAACTTGAAGATTGAACACATTAGTCAATTGTCTTTGTTCTATTATATACAACATTTTTAAAGTACCATCAAAGTACTCATACTCTCCCTTAGGTAGGTTCCAAAATGCTTTTAATCTAGATGGTATTTTGTGAATATTGTCGAAATTTATTCAGCATATTGGTGTTCTGCACTGCTTTTAGCAATACTGGCATTCAAATACTTACTTCCTATCATTCAAAAAAGACAACATAATAATAACGTCTAAAAAGAAACCCGGCGACGTATAAAAGCAGCGCCGGGTCTCTATTTGTAATAGCTGACTTACTTGCCAGCCTTTTTGTTTTGGATATATTCGTGAATTTTAGCCGCTGCCTTTTTACCCGCGCCCATGGCTAAAATAACAGTTGCAGCGCCTGTGACGATATCGCCTCCAGCAAATACGCCCTCTTTGGAGGTCATTCCAAAATCATCTGCTGCAATATTGCCGCGCTTATTGGTATCAAGGCCTGGGGTGGTGCCTTGAATCAATGGATTGGGGCCTTGTCCGATCGCGATTACCACGGTATTCACTTCAAGATTGAAGTCGGATCCTGGTATAGGGGCTGGAGAACGGCGGCCTGAGGCGTCAGGCTCGCCAAGCTGCATTTTAATGCACTCAATAGATTGAACCGAACCCTGCTCATCACCGCAAACACGCACCGGCGCACTAAGCAGGCGAAATTCAACACCCTCTTCTTTCGCATGTTCCCGCTCTTCTGCCCGAGCTGGAAGTTCTTCCTCAGAACGACGATAAACGATATATACCTTTTCCGCGCCAAGGCGCAGTGCCGTCCGTGCTGCGTCCATGGCCACATTGCCACCCCCGATAACTGCCACTGCCTTACCTGTCCGCACAGGAGTAGCCGCTTCCGGGAATTTATAGGCTTTCATCAGATTAACCCTGGTGAGAAATTCATTAGCCGAATAGACCCCGTTAAAATTCTCACCAGGTATGCCCATGAAATGTGGTAATCCCGCGCCTGTACCGATAAATACCGCATCGTAGCCGTCTGCCAACAACTCGTCAATGGTAAAGATCTTACCAATCACCGCATTAACCACAAGCTCTACACCGAGTTCCTTTAAGGTTGCAATCTCCTTTTGCACAATGTCTTTTGGCAAACGAAACTCTGGAATGCCATACATCAAAACTCCGCCTGGGGCGTGCAGAGCTTCGAATACAGTTACCTTATAACCAAGTCCCGCCAAATCGCCAGCTGCTGTTAATCCGGCCGGACCGGCGCCAATGATGGCAACCCTGCCCAAGTTATTTGATTTTTTTCCCACTTCTTCTTTTTTGTTCTGCTGCATGGCGTAATCAGCAGCAAACCGCTCAAGACGTCCGATCCCTACAGGGTCTCCTTTTCTACCTAGAACACAGTACTTTTCGCATTGGTCTTCCTGCGGACAAACACGGCCGCACACCGCAGGAAGATTGCTTTTCCTTTTGATTACCTCAATGGCTGCGTCAAAATTCCCTTCCTTGATTTCATGTATAAACGCAGGAATTTCGACCTCTACCGGGCAGCCTTTGCGGCACGGGGCGGCTTTACAGTTGAGGCAGCGCGCCGCCTCTGCTTTAGCTATATCTGCCGTATATCCAAGGGCAACTTCATTAAAATTGCGGCGGCGTGCTTCAGGGGACTGCTCAGGCATTTTATGTTTTAGCGATGACATGAACATCCCTCCTTTGGGTGATGTTCCATTCTTTCCATGTCACGATACATCCGTTGCCTTATCATCAGTCCGTCAAAGTCTACCTCGTGCGCGTCAAATTCCGGTCCATCCACACAGGCAAATTTATTCTCATTCCCCACGCTTACCCGGCAGCCCCCGCACATGCCTGTCCCGTCTACCATTATAGGATTCAGGCTGACAAGCGTATGGATATTATACTGCCGCGTTACCTCAGCTACGCCGCGCATCATAATAACCGGGCCAATCGCCATTACCTGGGCGATATCCTCGCCTGCCACAATCAAATCCAGCAGCGGATTGACAACAAGCCCTTTTGCGCCTTTGGAGCCATCGTCAGTGGTAATAAAGAGCGTATCGCTCACCGCCGCCATTTCCCGTTCTAAAATCAAAAGATTCTTGTTTCTGGCGCCAATAATGGAAATTACTTTGTTGCCCGCCTCTTTGTAAGCTCTGGCAATCGGATACACCGGCGCAACACCGATACCGCCGCCGATACAAACAACCGTACCGAATTTTTTGATATGGCTTGCCTGGCCTAAAGGCCCTGCTATATCAAGAATACTTTCCCATGTACGAAGTGCTCCCAAATGACGGGTAGTACAACCCACTTCCTGAAAAATAAGACTAATCGTTCCTTCCTCGCGGTTAAAATCAGCAATTGTCAGTGGAATACGCTCGCCGTCCTCATCAATGCGCAAAATTACAAATTGTCCGGGCTGGCACTTCTCAGCAATAAGCGGCGCCTTGACAATAAAAACCTTGACCCCTGGCGATAACTCCTCTTTTTTGATAATTGTGTACATGCTAAGCTCCTTTCCTAAACTAAATATTACATCGAATCCATATATATTGCCCGAATAACCGTCGCAGTAGCTTCAACCGGCGCTATACTGAGCAGCGAGCTAAGACTTGGCGTTTCAAACGCCAGCTTAATGAGTTTGTCAACATCGCCTGCCGAAAAACCCTCTTCGGACAGGCCTTCTTTAATACCGGCTTCTTTCAGCCACTTTTTAAGTTCTTCATATACTTTAGCTGCTTCATCCGGAGCGCCTGTAAGACCAGGTACAATCGGCGCGAGAATATCAGCCAGGATTTTGCCTTTTGCCGGATAGATTTGTTTTACTACCGCCGGAAGTATGATTCCGAGACCAAGGCCATGCGCTAAATCCGGCTTAAGAGCGCTCAGCGGATGCTCCAGCGCATGGGTCAGATGAAGAAGGCCATTATCAAAAGCTGTTCCGGCAATCATCGAAGCATACAACAAATGATAACGGGCAGTAAGATTGCTGGGGTTTTGTCTGGCTAGCGGCAGATACTTGGCGATAACAGCAATGGTCTCCTTAGCCAGTGTGATGGCAAAAGGGTTGCCAAGCTTTGTGGTTGCTGCTTCTATGACATGATTTACAGCATCAATGGAAACATATGATGTCTGATCAGGCGGCAATTTGGTCATGAGCGCCGGATCATCAATGGAGTATAAGGGATATAAGCAATCAAAAGCCAAGGCTGGTTTAAAATCTTTTTCCGGAATGGTAACTACCGCAAACCGGTCAACTTCAGTACCTGTGCCATGAGTCAGGTTTATCGCAATAATCGGCACAGCCTTTTCCACCGGAAACTTAAATTCGCACAGTTCCCGGGCCGTTTTCCCTGGATAAGCCAATAAAACAGCCACACTTTTTCCGGCGTCAATCGGGCTGCCGCCGCCAATGGCGATAACCGCTGTTGCCCCGAACTCTCTAGCCATTTCAGCGGCTTCATCAACATGATCAGCGGTAGGATTGGGTTTAATTTTACTATACAGAATATAATCGATGTCCTGTTCATCAAGAGCCTTTTTTACAACGTCCCAGGCGCCTGACTTAATATGCGAACCTTTGCCTGTTACAATAACCGTCTTTTTGATGCCCTTCTTAATAAGAGCGCTTGCAATATCAGCCATTTTATTAATTGCGCCAACACCTAAATATGTCGTTGTTTTAGTCCGAACCTCCACTACCTGATTAATATCAATTTCCTGATCCCACATGTTGTTCCCCTGCCTTTATATTTTTTTGCTTGCAGCTTACTATATCTGCAAGTATCGTGCCATTCCTCGATAAACTACTGTGATTTTTTTAGTTTACCGCCACAGCAGGACTGCAGCATTTTCTTTATGTGAATTTTTCCACTAGAGTTTTTGTGAAACATGTAACGCTTTTGTCACCTTGGCTACACTCAGGCTACAATAGGAAACAAACGTTACACATATTCCTGAAAATTCATGCAGATATATGCAGTAATTTAGCGAATTATGCATGAAAGAAAACGAACAGCAGCGCATTTTGGCCATGCTTGCCAAACACGGCGGCAATATCAGCGCAGCAGCCAGAGAACTGGGCATTGCCCGTAAGACACTGTATCGAAAAATGAATTCGTAAATTTGAATAGCTTCCTATTCGATATTCAGGTATAAAATTAACCGGACGCCGCACAAAACGGCGCCCGGTTTTTTGAAGTCACATGTGTCCTTTTATTACACTACACTGTCGATACCACCCGTTACTCGACTACTAAAAATAGCTGCATTACATCGAATCCATATAGATTTCCCGGATAACCGCCTCAGTAGCTTCAACCGGCGCTATGCTGAGCAGCGAACTTAGGCTTGGCGTCTCGAACGCCAGTTTAATGAGTTTATCAACATCTGCTGCCGAAAAGCCTTCTTCGGACAGGCATTCTTTGATGCCGGCTTCTTTCAGCCACTTTTTAAGTTCTTCATAAACTTTAGGAACTTCATCCGGACTTCCTTTTAGACCAGGCACAATCGGCGAGAGAATATCGGCCAGAATTTTGCCTTTGGCTGGATAGATTTGTTTTACAACAGCCGGCAGTATAATTCCGAGGCCAAGCCCATGCGCTAAATCGGGCTTCAGCCCGCTTAGCGGATGTTCAAGCGCATGTGTGAGATGTAAGAGACCATTATCAAAGGCCGTACCGGCGATCATCGAAGCATATAAGAGATAGTAACGGGCAGTCAGATCACTGGGGTTTTGTCTGGCTATCGGCAAATACTTGGCGATAACAGCGATTGTTTCTTTGGCCAGCGTGATGGCAAAAGGATTACCCAGCTTAGTTGTTGCTGCTTCGATAACGTGATTAACCGCGTCAATGGAAACATATGACGTCTGATCTGGCGGCAATTTGGTCATAAGCGCCGGATCGTCAATAGAATATAAAGGATATAAACAATCAAAAGCCAAGGCCGGCTTAAAGTCTTTCTCAGGAATAGTAATTACGGCAAATCTGTCTACTTCAGTACCCGTACCGTGCGTTAAATTTATGGCAATAATGGGCACAGCCTTTTCGACAGGAAACTTAAATTCGCATAATTCGCGAGCTGTTTTATCCGGATATGCCAGCAAAACAGCCACACTTTTTCCTGCATCAATCGGACTGCCGCCGCCAATAGCAATAACCGCTGTTGCACCAAACTCTTTGGCCATTTCTGCCGCTTCATCAACGTGATCAGCTGTAGGATTGGGCGTAATTTTACTATACAGAATATAATCGATTTCCTTTTCGTCAAGCGCCTTTTTTACAACCTCCCAAGCGCCTGATTTAATATGCGAGCCTTTGCCTGTTACAATAACTGTCTTCTTGATTCCCTTTTGGGCTAGGACATCAGCAATATCAGTCATTTTATTAATTGCGCCCACACCCAAGTATGTCGTTGTTTTGGTCCGAATCTCAACTACCTGATTAATGTCAATTTCTTGCTCCCACATGTTGTTCCCCTGCCTTTTTTATTATTTGTCTGCTTATTTACTATGTTTTGCAATTAGCATGCCAAGCTTATGACGAACTGTAACAAAAATTCAGTGGCCCGCATCCCAACCGAATTTTTGCATATCGACACCTATTAGTTTTCTTTGGCTGTATGTGAAACTTTCCACTAGTCTCCTTGCAAAACATGTAACATCTTTGTTACTCTAGTTACAATTTATATGCAATTAGGAAACAAGTATTATACAACATTGCTGTTGTCTGTATTATTTTGGGATTTTGCCCTCATATTAATCACCGGCGGCAGTTTTCTGGCCCTGGCTAACAATTATCAATACCGCGACTGGCTGCTTGGGATGATTTTCTAAACAACCAACCGTGCAGCCTTAAGCTCAAGCCCACCTTAACATACTAAAGGACTCACCCTTATAAAAGTAAGTCCTAGGTAAACTGCAATTTGAAATTAAAAACAAACCTCTGTGATGTTATTATGGCCAATTTTCCTGTGTTAACTCATGGAAAACAACGGATTATTAAAAAATTAGCGCATGCCTTAACTACTTACCCTTGAGCAATTGCCACTGCCGACATGCAGCATACCGCTATTTACTTAGCCCGCTCGCCAAATCCACCAACGCATACGCCTCATTCCGGCTTGCGAAAAGTTCGGCAACAATAGCCTTATCAATCTTGCCATTTTTTGCCATACCAAACATTATTTCCTCAACCTTACTAAGACTTAAGGAATCCCGGTATGGACGATGCTCTGTCAGGGCGACAAAGATATCAGCTACTCCTACAATTCTTGAACCAAGCCGCAAATGTTCTTCCCTGATGCCAAACGGATAGCCGCAGCCATCTAAGGTTTCATGATGATAGGCCGCCCATTCGGCAATTAAAGAAAAGCCATTTATTTTTTCCAAAATCCGATATGTATAATAGGGGTGCTGCTTTATCGTGGCAAATTCAAACTCTGTTAATTGGCCCGGTTTTTCGAGAATATCATTGGGTATAGAGAGTTTCCCCAAGTCATGCAAAAGTCCCGCAATCTGCATGGTCTTGACCTCTTCCGCACTGTAGCCTTTAGCCTTGGCTAAAAACGAAGCAATGGCCGCGACGCTGCGCGAGTGCCTGCCTGTAAATCGGCTGGTGCTGTCAATAATCCGCGAGAAAATATCGGCAATATTTAGCGTATCATCGATTGAAAAACGCATGCGGCTATACTCATCAATACGATTAAAAAAATCGTCATAGTAGTGCTGGTTAGTTAAATCAAGCCAGAAACTGTCTTGCGAAGAAAAATCTTTGACTACCCGCACTAATTCTGGATCAAAGTCAATGCCGCTGAGTTTTTCAATTTCCGCTAAAATAAGAGGACGCTGCTCAAAAATCCAGGTTTTATCCTTAACCTGGACATCAATACGATCAGCGAGATTTATAATGCGCGAAAGAAGGGGAATTTTTACTCCCGCAAGCCCTGAAGGACTGGTACCGTCCCATTTATCATGATGATGCCTGATAGGCTCTGCCAGCATCCCGAGCTGCGGCGAATCTTTTAACAGCCGATAGCCGCGTTCGGCATGCGCATATACCTCACTACCAAGCTTCTGCTCATATAGTTTTTCCCGTTCATCCCACCTGGCTGCTGCCCCCAAATCATGCAGTAAAGCCGAATAAACCAGCACCTGTCGCTGCCAGTCATCAAGGCCCAGCTCTTCAGCAATGCGCTTGGCAATCATCCCGGTCCGCCAGTGATGGCGTGATAACCCCCCTGCCGACAGCTCCAGCGCAATCGAAAGGGCGCGCAGAAGATTTAGCGGCTGTATATTAAATATCATCTTATACCACCTGCTCCAATTTATAAATAAACCAGGTCGCAGCAACCATATCAGCTGCCCCGCCAGGACTAACATTACTTGCAATAAATTCCGCGTCAAGCGCTTTAACCTCTGCTTGACCAACTTTAGTATACATGCCTCCGGCCTTTAGTACTGCCTCGGCCTTCTGTTTTACAAATACCCTCATTTTGTCCGGTGAATGACGATTCATCACCGTCGTATCTTCCACGCAGGCCATCAGGACAAGTAAAGTATGCACCATGGCCGCATTGGTACTAAGTCCGGCTGCCAAAGCCCTTTTTAAGGCAGGCAGGGCAAACTGGCGAATACCAGGCAGGCCTGCTGCCATTTCACCGCGAATGCCGGTAATGCCAAACCTCCGGTAAAGTTTCTCGCCAGCCGTCAATTTTTCTATAGGCTTTTCAATATTGCCTAATTCACGCTCAACAATACCCTCTGTAATTTGGGCAACCGCCTCGCAAATGGTTTCACCAGTTAACCGCATATGCTTAGCTTTAATATAACCAGCCGCTGCCGCAATAACCCCCAGCGAAAATAACAAACCCTTTTGCGTATTCACACCGCCTGTTGCCTTCAGCATAGCTGCTTCGCCTTCCATACCAATATAGCGCAGCACCGGCAGAATATCAGCACTCTGGCCGTTATGCCTGAGACCTGCCTCAGCGCAGCGCGTCAAACTAAATTCCAAGGCAGCGCTGCTTGACAAAAAACTGTAATAATTCATATCCTGATGAGCTCCGCTATTGGCGCGGTCCACGAGACCTGGCGCAGGTGTACAGGCCGCTTCGTACAGCATGGCTTCAACCGCCAATGCCCCTATTTTCTGACCATCTATGCTAATCTCTCTTGTTAAATATGCACAAAAATTATCTATAAGTATTTGCACAGCTTTTGCCAAGTCTTCCCCGCTATGCCGCCTTGTACGCATACAATCAACAGCCGGCCCGCCGCACACTAAGCACTTACGTAATATCCCCTGCTCAGCCCGTGAAAGCTGCGTCCCTTCTGCAGCAAATACATCTAAATCAAGCAGCCGGCCAAAAGGCTGCGCTTCTTCTATTTGCACGGTATGACTTTTTATTTCTTGAGCAATACCGCTAACGGCCAACAAACATTCTGGACCTGTGCCCGGATTTATGCGGCGCATGGCAACAATATCCATGTTTTGGCTAATTTGCCTGACAGCATAGTCAACCAATTGCCGCGTATAAATTGTATCCTTACGGTTCCCTGGCATATTAATAGTAATACTAATTAGCGGCAGATTATACTCCGCGCGCATTTCGCCCTGCCGACAAGCCCTTGCTTCTTTAGCTGCTAATATATCACTAAGCTGCAATGCTTTTTCCATCTTATCACTCCGGCTTTTTTGTGTATATTATAGCATGTCCCGCTAAAATCCGTCACAACAAAATTTTTGCAGCAATATGTATTAACACTATAATCCAAATTAATAGGCAGCTGCTTTATCAACCTTTTGTTGTACTTCATTAGCCAATTTTACGATTGCCTCGGTATCTACGGCGATCTCGGCCACTGCAGCCGAATGATTCTGCACGGTTTGATTCACCAAATTGCTATTTGCCACACTTACTTGCGTTGATCCTTTTACCGTCTCCACGGCATTCAGCATTTCATAACCAGTTGTACCCAGTTCGCCAATCTGTATGGCAATGTTCTCAATTTGCCCATAAAGCGAATCCACCAAAACGTCAATCTGCTTAAACCGCTGGCCGGAAGCACTAATAACCTGTGCTGCCTGTTCAACTTCCTGCTGGCCCTGCTCCATAAACTTCACGGTATTATCTGTTTCTGTCTGGATTTCCTTAATAATTACAGATATCCTTTGTGCCGCGGCCTGAGACTGGTCAGCAAGTTTACGAACTTCATCAGCAACTATGGCAAAGCCGCATCCCTGCTCACCTGCCCGAGCTGCTTCAATCGCCGCGTTTAAAGCAAGCAAGTTAGTTTGACTGGAAATCCCGGTAATTACCTCGACAATCTCGCCGATTTGTTTCGAACTGCTGCCAAGTAGCTGCACAATTTCAGCTGAATGCTTGACCGTACTATTAATAACATCCATCTGCTCGGCAGCCTGACTGGCCGCCTGATTTCCCGCTTTAACACTCTCGGCAGCGTCCTTAGATTTTTCCGAAGCCGCGGACATGAGCGCAAAAATCTGATCTACAATATTAACTAGTTTATTAGCCAGGGCAATTGCATTTTCAATCACAGTAATTTGCCCTTTAGCACCGGCAGCAATACTATTGATACTACTGCCTAGTTCCTGTGATCCGTACACAGATACTTCAGCATGTTTTGCCAGCTGACCGGCTGCCACCGTCAGTGACTTCACCATATCTTTTACATCCTGGGACAATTTCGAAAATGACGCTGCGGCCTCCTTACTAGCGGCGACTTCCTGGGGACTGATCTGAGATCTGCTTGCCTTCCAAGTAAAGTAGATGGCTGCCAAAACAGTAAGTATAAAAATACCTGCATTAATAAGTACTGTAGCTTGTATAAAAAGATTGATGACATTTAGAAGTAATGATATTAGTATATACGCAAAAACCATACCCTTTCCTACCGCAAATTGCATAATCAAATCCCTCCCGCTATTCCTAAGCCTTGAATACTAATAAATTACCTGCATGGTACTTTTTAAGTATTATGCTTATTTCTATTATAAAACATATGTAATTAATTTGAATTTATGTAAAATAAGTCCCTGCTCCATTTCGTTATAATAAAAAAAATTCCTGCAAGTATTAAAAAATTTATGAACCATAAAAACGGGACTGTCGCATTAGTATTATTGCTAATGCAAGCAGCCCCGTTTAACTGTAATCCGATCTAAAGGAACTCCCTCCGGCGCTTTGCGCCACCTCCCTCTGAGATGGAGGCTCTTAATTTTAGTCTCCCTCTTCGAGGGGGATGGGCTTTTAAACATGCTTAATGCCACAGCCCCTTTTTAGCTTATTTCAATACATGTTTTGTCTCTTTAAACACGTCTTTATTCGCAGTTATTTTTTGTTCACTGCCAAAAACACATAGACAATCTTGCTGCATAACTTTTTCAACCAGCGAGGCAAGCGCCTTAATATCTTTTTGACACGTGGCTAAAACCTCATCGCGCTCTTTTTGTGTCTCTGCCGCAGCAATATTTTTGATATAACGAAGTGTTGCCTGCTCGCCTTGCTGCGCCGCCGTGAGCGGAGTATCCAGCCTGCTCATTGTACCGATAATATATTTGGTCATTTCCCGCTCATCCACCGCAAATTCACGGAGATAAGCGGCTGTTTCATCATAGACAGTTAATGTCTCCTTGAGATTAGGGTCTCGGTACGAACTAAAAACCGCACTGCCATTACGCTCAAACCGTGCAGCCGCACCATAGGCACCGCCCTGTACCCGCACCCGTGTCCACAAATAATCATAAGACAAAATAGTCTCAAGCACCTTTAAACTGCCATGATAATGATACCCTAGCTGATTAAAATCAGCCGCCTTTACAACATACTGCACTTTTCCCGCTGTCATAAGCCCCTCATTGCGCTGCTGGGGAGTATAGCTGTAAGCAGCAGGCTTAAGCTTAGCAGAAGGAAGCTCGGCGCAAAGGTTCTGAAAGCCTGCCTGAAATCCTTTATAGCCTTGTTCCTCTGCGGTCACACTAACTAGTAAATTTTGTTTAGTAAAAATTTGCGCTATTACCTTGCCCAGCTGCTCTTTAATTTCTGAAGCCTTGGCAGCATAATTTTTTTCCAAATCCGCAATAAAGTCATAAAAACTGAGAAGTCCTGCTTCACTATACGCCGCACTTGGTGAAAAGTACGATAAAGCCCGACCGACCGCCAGCTCCTGCCCACGACGAAACAGACTGACATCCCATTTAGCCTTAATTTCCTGTAGTAATTCCTGCATACGCTTATCTTGGTCAAACCGGCTATGCAGCATAATTTGCTGCAAAAGCTTAAACAGCTGAGCAAGCTTGCCGGTCAACGCCTTGCTTTTTACGATAAACTTAGGATAAAATTTCTCGACAGTATCCTTTTCGGTAAAGACTGTCACAGCATAAGATATCCCGCCTGTATGCAAATTAATTTCGTTAGCAAGCTCAGTATAATCGTATTCGCTGGTTGAAAGTTTTCCTAAGAGTTCTGCCAGTAAGTGCACATATGGCAAATCAGCTTGCGGCACTGCGCTGGTATCAAAGTATAGGTTGATATAACTAATATCATTGGTTTCATGCTGATGATATAGTACCAGCGTATCTTGCTCCTGTTTTTCAAGCAAAGGCAATACTTCCGCCTGTTTTTCGATATCGCTCAAATTAAGCAGCGGGATGCTCTCTAGCGCCTCAACCGAATCTGGAGTCTGCTGGCGTAATTTTAACGCTGCAGCCTCTTTTACCAAATCATCTAGTTCTTCCTTGGATAAAGATGCTTTATATTGCTGAAGCTGGGTACGTACAGCTTCATCTTTCTCTTCGGCTAAGCCTGGCTGGGGAAAAAGTACGACAAGAGCCTGATGGGTATTATTTAGCAAATACTTTTCTATAAGCTCTTCAAAATAATTGGTCGTCAAAGCTGTTTTGATTTTTTCCAAAGCTGCCGAATATTCAAGATGAATGAGCGGACTATCACCATATAGCCAGCTTTCCATACACTTTATGTTATACGCCAGTCCTTTGGGGCGAGAGCCGAAATTGGCTTCACGCAAAGTAAATTCAAACAGATTAATGGTAGCTTCAATTAATTTTTTATCAATGCCTTCCGCCACTAGACGCTTAAGCTCCTCATCAACAGCCAGCGTAAACTTTTCTTTTTTATCCTTATTGGTACCGCTAACCACAATTTCAAAACACGGCTGGACGACATCGCCCATAAAGCTGCCGCGCACATCTTTACCAAGCTCAGCATCAAGCAGCGCCTTTTTCAGCGGAGCCGCTGGTGTCTCCAGCAGCAGATATGTCAAAATTTCAAAGGCCAGAGATAGCTCGGCATTATTTTCTTCAATTACAAAGCTCCGGCTCATAAAGCATTTATCCTCAAGGTCTTCACTACGTCCGACTGAATAAGGAAAAAGCTTCTCTACCGGCTTTTCAAACCTACTCTGCCGCACAATTTCCGAATTCACCGCAATTTTTTCAAAATGACTTAAGTATGCTTCATCTAAAAAAGCCAGATTATCTAAAATGTCCATGTCGCCATACAGAAAAATATATGAGTTGGCCGGATGATAATATTCCTTATGGAACGCCAGAAACTTTTCCTGGGTAAGCTCAGGAATGAACTCCGGATCACCGCCTGACTCAAAACTATATGTCGTATCGGGATATAACGCCGCAAAAACTCGGTTTTCCAAAATAGCGTCAGGCGAAGACAGCGCCCCTTTCATTTCATTATAGACTACACCCTTATATGTAATATCTCCATCCTTGTCCTCTAGCTCATAATGCCATCCTTCCTGCATTAGCGTTTCGGGTGAATCATAAATGTTCGGATAAAATACCGCATCTAAATAGACATCCATTAAATTGCGAAAATCCTTTTGGTTGCGGCTGGCAACCGGATACATGGTCTTATCAGGAAAAGTCATGGCATTTAGGTAGGTATTTAAAGAACCTTTCACAAGTTCGACAAAAGGTTCGCGCAAGGGAAACTTGCGCGAACCGCACAGTACCGAATGTTCTATAATGTGCGGCACACCTGTACTATTGGCGGGCGGCGTGCGAAAGGTAATGGAAAAAACCTTGTTATCATCCTTATTCTCCAAAAACAGCAGCTGCGCCCCGCTTTTTTCATGATAAAACAGTCTAGCCATTGATTGAATATCCTTCAGCCTGGTCTCTTCTTGCAGGCGAAAGCCGTGATATAAATTTCCGATTGTCCAGTCCATATCTTTACCTCTTTTATTTTATTATTGTACATTTCAAAAACTACCCTTTATTATATTAGACTAAACTACAAAATTACCCTGTTCTTGCTGATCTTTTTTATTTTTTCCCGTAATTATGCTTTTATATGCACATAGCCCCCAGCAATCTACAAATTTATGCAAATGGACTGTGAGCTGGTTATCTAGCTGCACAGTCCATTTGCTTTATAGTCTCATATTTTAAATTTACGAGTTGCTCCCTGTAAATCTTCCGCCAACTTAGCCAAAGAATGGCTTGACGATGCAATCTCTTCGATTGACGCAGATTGTTCTTGTGTAGCCGCCGCTACCGTTTCGGTTCTCTTAGCTACCTGGCTGCTTTCCTTATCAATTTCATTGACAGAGCTTACCACTGCTTTACTTCCTGCCGTAACCTCCTGAATGGCTGCTGAGATTTCGCCCAGCTGACCAGAAATCTCCCTAATCATCAGCAAAATATCCTGAAAACTCTTGCCCGCTACCCCAACGACCTCGGAACCAAGCGTTACTTCCTTGCGTCCTTCACTCATAAACAGCACGGCATTGCTCGTTTTTTGCTGAACTTCCTCAATTAAGGAGGCAATCTCCTTGGTCGCTTCCTGTGACTGTTCTGCTAATTTTCTCACTTCTTCTGCTACCACGGCAAAACCCCGTCCCTGCGCCCCAGCACGGGCTGCTTCAATTGCCGCATTTAACGCTAATAGATTGGTCTGGCCGGCAATACTTGAGATAGCCTCTACAATTTGTCCAATCTGCCTAGACTTTTCTTCCAGTTCTCCAATTACCTTAGCTGTATTCATTGTTTTTTGTTCGATAATCGCCATTTGATTAACGGCCTTTTCTATTGCCTTTTCACCCTCGTTGGCCGCAGTTGATGTTTTCTCTGCCGTAACTGATACCCCTGCTGCATTTTGGGCTACTTGACCAATACTTGCTGAAATTTGTTCGACAAAACGGGTTGTTGAATTAACCAAATTAAGTTGGTTTTCTGCTCCTTGCGCCACTTCGGTAATCGAAACCGCCACTTGATTAGCTGCCTGCGAAGACTGTTCAGCACTAGCTGTCAGCTCTTCACTCGAAGCAGCCACTAGCTCTGCCTGAGACTGAATCTGTGTGACCAAATCGCGTACATTAGCACGCATACTGCGAAAGCCTTCTGCCAGCTGCCCAATTTCATCGGCCGAAAAGATCTTAGCTTCCTGCTCACGCAAATCTCCGTTAGTCAAAACCAAACATTCATCGCGCAGCAGCTGGATTGGTTTGGCCAAGCGGTTGCTGAAAATAACAATGAAGATAATAGCAATAGCAATAAATAAGAGTGATACCCATAACATTGCCTGAGTCAGCATCGCAATTGCTTTAGTAACCTCGGCCTCTGGTGCGGTAACGACCATAACCCAGCGCCCGCCGCCATCCAGCTCAATAGGTGTAAACACGGCAATACCGGGAACCCCAAATACGGTAGTATAAAGACCTTGTACTGCTTTACCGCCTTCCAACGCTGTTTTAAACAAGTTAATTAGCCGATCGTCAAGCTCTGTCTGCGAATATTTTAGTTCTGCATTTATTTTTTTTTCTGTTAAGTTTAGTTTTCCAATCATTTCTGGCGCTTTATGGTGGGCAATAACCAAACCTGAACTATCGGCAAGATAGCCATAGCCAGTTTCTTTAAAATGTAAATCCTTCAGCATAGCAGACAGTTTTTCCAGCGAAACCGTTCCTTCCAGGATACTTGTCATCTGCCCGGCAGTCATGACAGGCACAGCCAAGGCCACGGACAACTTTCCCGTAGTTTTTGAAATTAGTGGTTTAGAGATACACACCTGCTTAGTTTGCTTAACCTGTATAAAATAGTCACGATCGCTATAATTATTTCTTTTCCCATCTGCACCAAGCCCTTGGCCATCCAAGGAAATAAGCACCATGGCATCAAATTCCTTCAGCCTGCTTTTTGCCGCAGACAAAACCGCCAATTGTTCCTCCTGATTTCCGGCTTGAATCTGCGGGAAACTGGCAATATCCTCTAAGTGCAGAATGTTATCATGCATTTCCCCGTGAATTTGCGTGGAAAACTTTTCACCGATGGCCATAGCCGTTTCATTCACACTGTTAGTTAAATGGCCTTTTGCCAAATAGTAACTAACCCCTGACAAAATAACAAAGCTTATAATAAATAAAGGCAACAAACTCATAAGAAACTTAGTTCGAATATTTTTTATTTGCATACCGTCCCTCTTTTTCTCTTTTTTTATCTTTTTCGACACACTTGTAATTCTTCCTGCATACAGTAAAATTAATAAAAAATACTAAATTTTTGTTTTTCAACCTCTTTTCGCAGGCTAAATTTACATGCCTTAATAAACGTGGCATAATATAGCTAGCTGAATTTATAAAAAACAATTTAAAAATTCACTTGATTGGGGAAAGGAAGATTACCGTGAACAAAAAACTGGGACAAGTTCTGCTTATCTTTATATTTACCGCAAGCTTGACAATTACCACTTCCAGCCAACGAGTACATGCTGCAAATGCAGCAGTTGCAACACCGCCCCCGCAAGCACAGCACAAAGCCCCGCCTCCGGCAGAAAAAGCACTAACAGATAAACTGGACAGTTTTGTGCTTGCAAGTATTATTACTAAGGAACAAGCTGAAAAAACCCTTGAACAGCTGATCGGCCTAACCCCCCCCGAACAGAAGGCTCACTTTATTGGCCTGATTAAAGCAGGCATACTTAATGAGCCCCAAGCCCTTGCAATTGAAAACACCTTATTTAAAAATTTACCTGAGGGCTTCCCCGAACTGCCTGAAACAACTGCTGTCTACACCATAAAAAACAAAGCAGTAGACAAAGCAGCACAACAGTACATAGGTTCCCGGCAAAATGAATCTGGGGTCAAAGCAGGGAAAAATGGCATACTAAATTTAACTAAATCAGTCATCCAAACAACCGGCAGCGCCTCATCTGACAATCTTAGTAGCTTTTACGGTCTTAACGCCGGCGCATTGGCAGAAGTAGGCGGCATTATTCACCTGGCAGACAGTACGATAAATACAGCCGGGGACGGAGCCACTGCCGCCTTTGCAACAGGCAGCGCTTCATTAATTACGTTAGCAAATGTAAAAATTCATACCAGCGGCGATTCTTCCTGCGGTATAGCAGCAACCGTCAAAGGGGTTATTCAAGCTGAAAACATAGATATCACTACTCTGGGAGACTGTTCCCCTGCCGTCGGGGCTGACCGCGTAAATGGAACCATTCTTATACATGGCGGTGTCCTAAAAACAGCTGGCAAAAACTCCCCTGCCGCTTATTCCGTAGGAAATATTAGCATAACCGATACGGCAATTACCGCGTCAGCATCCGAAGCCGCCATCGTCGAAGGAAGAAACTCGCTCACACTTAACAATACTACTGTCTCGGCTGGCAAGCTTTGGGGCATTCTTTTATTCCAAGACTATACCGGCAATTTAGAACCAGGTCTGGCCAGTTTTACGATGAACGGCGGCGCACTTACCGCTGAAACAGGGCCGGCATTTTACGCGACAAATACCGAAGGCAATATCGAGCTGACAGATGCCGCCATTACGGCTCCCTCAAAAAAACTGCTCGAAGTAGCCGCCGGTAAATGGGGCACTAAAGGGGCCAACGGCGGCAAACTAAACTTTGCCGCTACCAGAGAAAGCCTTGCCGGCAGTATCTTTTGCGACAATATCAGTACCCTGACCATAACCCTGAAAGACCATACCACCCTTGCCAGTACCATCAATGAGGTAAGAACCGCTGGTTCGGTAAATCTGAATCTCGATGACACCAGCGTGTGGAATGTGACAGGAACCTCTTATCTCTCCAGCCTAACAAGCGCCGATACTACCTTGTCCAATATCCATGATAATGGCTTTACTATTTATTACGATGCCCGCCTGGCTGCCAATAAATGGCTGGGCAGCAAGACCTATACATTAAAAAACGGCGGAAAATTGACCCCGAGCGAACAATTGTAAAGCAAGTTAATAAAACCAGGTTACAGCCTGATTATATTGTAATTAGTATATATATTTAGGAGGCAAAAGTATGATTGCACAAAAGTACAAAAAAATGTTAGAAGGTAAATCTGTCATTAGGCAGCTCGCTGAGTTTGCTGCCGATCGCGGCCAAGAAATTGGCTATGAAAATGTATTTGATTACAGCTTGGGAAATCCATCTGTGCCTGTGCCCCCAGAATTTACGCAGGTTATGATTGACATGCTTTCAAGCAAAAGTCCGCTAGCGCTTCATGGCTATAGTCAAAGTTTAGGCATTCCCGCGGTTAGAAAAAAGCTGGCAGCGTCGCTCAATCAACGCTTTACTATGAACTACACGGAAAACCATATCTTTATGACTTCCGGTGCGGCCGGCGCCATAGCCCATGCCGTACGCGCAGTAACCAAACCAGGTGATGAAGTGTTGACCTTTGCGCCATTTTTCCCTGAATACCATCCTTATATTGATTTAACAGGCGCTACGCTAAAAGTAGTCCCGCCTAATACAGAAGATTTTCAGATTAATTTTGCTTTATTTGAAGAAATGCTGACCGAAAAAGTCGCTGCTGTATTAATTAACTCGCCTAACAATCCATCCGGCATCGTTTATTCTACCAATACTATTGAAAAACTAGCCAATCTGCTGCGTAAAAAGGAAAAAGAATACGGGCACGAAATATTTATTATCTCCGATGAACCTTACCGGGAGATTGTATTTGCCGGTGTAGATACTCCCTACGTATCAAAGTATTATGACAACACGCTTTCCTGTTACTCTTATTCTAAATCATTATCACTGCCCGGCGAACGTATTGGTTACGTTGCCGTAAATCCGGCCGCTGTCGATGCTGACTTGATTACAAGTATGTGCGGCCAGATTTCCAGAGGAATCGGCCATAACTGCCCGGCATCCATTATCCAGCTGGCTGTTGCGGAAGTGGCGGAACTTACGTCCGATATGTCTGTGTATGAAACCAATATGAACTTACTTTATGAAAAATTACAAAAGCTAGGCTTTACCTGCGTAAAACCAGGCGGCACCTTCTACATATTCCCGAAAGCGCTAGAGGAAGACGCCAAAGTGTTCTGTCAGAAAGCTTTAAAATATGATTTGATTTTGGTTCCGGGCGACAGCTTTGGCTGCCCAGGCTATTTTAGAATGGCTTATTGCATTGATACTGAAAAAGTGCAGCGTTCACTTGCCGCCTTTGATAAATTCGTGCAAAATGAGTATGCAAAATAGGCCTCCTGCTCTTTATTAAAAAAAATATAAAACCGGCAGCTATAAACTGCCGACAACAGCAAAAGCTGTCGCTATTAGTGCGACAGCTTTTCTAGTAATTCGTATCAATGTAGGGGCAACCACGGACAGATTGTCTACCAAGGCAAAGTCGCCTCCCTGGTTCACGCACAGCAATCACCGTTTCATTATTGATTAATATTAAGGGTATACCACCTGCCTTAGTATCACACTAGTCTGTTATTCTTGAGCAGCCACTGTCCCTTTCTAAAGAATTTTTAGCCGGTATATGTACATATTAATAAGATACCTTAAAACAGAAGGAACCCAGCCTAAAAATACAGAGGTGAACTAGATGATTCGAATCAGACCAGTACTATTGATTATCGCAATGATACTTACCTTACTTTTACTTCTCACTCTCTTATTCGGCCTAATATATAACATACTAGCAATTCCAACCTCAGGCTTCATTAAGACACTATCCTACTCTATCAGCAGCTATGGTCTGCCTGCGCTTGGCCTAATATTGCTCTTTATAGTTAAGCTAGAAGGAAAAACGGACAAAAACTAACTTTCCCCTGCACTCCTAGTTCTCTATGCTCGTGTCAATTTCTCCGAGTTAATCTTTTTTTATACTTCCTAATGTAAAAAAAGATTAGCCAGAAATGTTAGGTAAATATTTACGTATTATTGAAAAATGTGATCCTTTTATGGAAGAAGCTTATAAATTACCATTCCGTGCCCTTGGTAATGACACCTGCCAATTTTGTACCTTTCAGAGCTGTAAAAACTCTCCATAGTCTCAATACTCTCATTTTCAGTTTTTTACAAACTCCGCTCATTTCCAATGCCTGCTGGCCATTTCCTCATCATACGATAAGAACTTGGTGTCACTAAAGCCCCAGATTAACGGTTGCATAACCCCCTCCTTAATACAGTATGCCATGACCGGAGTATTGTTGGAGTTTCCCGCCTGAATTACAAGCAGCAAAATTCACATCCAAAACAGTAACATAATTACCACTAGCAACGGAGGCTTGGCACCAAGACCTATCCTCTAAAAGGCGGAGGACAAATATCACCATTTTAAATCGACATAAGAGGCTGACTATTTCTAATCAGCCTGCTCTGCTTTTAAAGCTTTAATTTGCTTATTGACAGAATATTTGATAAGATGTAGAATAAAATTAATATAAAATTTGGCAAACTTATCGAAAGATAAGGACGCAAAGCTATGGGTCTAAGAGCGTGTGCTTATGACTGCCAGGTTGCTTTTATGTTGAGCTAATCTGGATCAGCGACCCGAGTAGGGTCTTTTTTAGTTCTACGTAAAATTTTGCTTGAAGGTGGTGTTCATATGTCAACTATATCATCCTATGCTCCCTCTACAACTTCCTATAACAAGGCCATTAACAATACTCAGATGGCTATGCTGAAAATAGCCACCGCCAAAAAAATCAATTCCGCTGCCGATGATGCTGCTACCTTGGCCATTTCCCAGGGCATGCAGGGACAAATTAACGGCTTGGCCCAAGCCTATGACAATACCGGTAGCGCCACATCTTTGTTAAATACAGCAGAAGGCGCTATGAGTAGTACTACAGATGTTATGCAGCAAATGCGCACCTTAAGTGTGGAGGCCGCTAACGGCACTTTGACTGATACTGACCGGGCTGCTATTCAGCAGCAAATGACACAATTGTCGGCGCAAGTGAATACAAACGCTGCCAATACCGAATTTAACGGTATGCCGCTCAATAACGGCACTTTTAGCGGCCAGTTTCAAACAGGAGCCAACAGTGGACAAAACGACAACGTTTCTATTGTCAATACTAGCAGCGCAGCTCTAGGCATTAATAACCCTGATGTTACGACCCAAGCTGCGGCGGAAAACATGATTAGCGCTATGGACAACTCCATTAATCAAGTATCCTCCAGCCGCGCCTATCTTGGCGCACAGACCAATGGCTTAGACTATACCGCTTCTGATGTTAACCAAACCGCTGCAAATCTCCAGTCTGCACAAGCCAAATATACTGATACGGATATGACTGCAGCTCTCATTAGTCTGAATCAATCAAAAATCCAGGCTTATGTCAGCACTATGGCCTTAAAGAATTCATTTGGCCTACAACAAAGCACGATATCACTAGTTGTTTAAGCATATAATGTATTAAGGGGCTGTCGCATTAGTATTATTGCTAATGAGAACAGCCCCTTTTTGTTTGATAAAAAACATCTCATAGAAGAATAACCTGTCCCCCTTCCAGCATTGGAACTACCGGCGGGATAATGGAAAAAGCAGACTTTGTCAGTCTGCTTTTTTTGCGGGAAAATCTTTATCGGCTTGTAATTAAGTCCCCTTTGCTATGTTTGGCTGCCACCGATGCAGTTTGTTCAATACCTGCAATAATATGCTGCATAGAAAACTCGATATTTCCCAAAATGTCATTGATCTTCTTAGTGGCCTTGGCACTATCCTCTGATAATTTACGCACTTCTGCAGCAACAACTGCAAAACCCTTACCCTGCTCACCCGCCCGTGCTGCTTCAATGGCGGCATTTAAACCCAGTAGATTGGTCTGCTGTGATACTTTATCAATAAAACCGATTACTTCATGCGTAGTATTAATGTGCGTTTTGGCCTCGTCTACCAAGCCAGATAATTTTTTCATTTCATCATTTAATTCCGCACTCATTAAGGCATGGGCTTTAATTAAATGGTATAACATACTCACAACAAAATCCTCTATAACCGTTACATCATCTGCCTTATGCTGTTCAATCAAACGGGATACTTCTTTGTTTCCGGTCATATTTAAAACGACATTGATATTTGATACCTTTAGTGCATCCCGCACATCAGAAAATGTGCGAAGCCCCATTTTCTTGGCCATTTGTATCGCAGCCGCATCAGTCTTCACATCCACAACCCCGACAACTTTCACTTCGCTTAGCTTGCCAATCATCTCAAGTATCCCAACGCCACCTGTACCGCCGCCTACCAACAACATATGAATCAAAGAATCACCCCGCTATTTCATAAATACTACTACGTTGACTTAATAAATTATACTATAAATCCGTAATTTTTAACAATTAAATGCAACTGTAATAGTTTCCACATCTGCTATATATTTAACTATAGTTTGTTTTTCGCGATATATAGTAATAATCCTTCCAAATGTGAGTAATTTTTACGTCCAAAATGTTAAGGGGACGGAGTGATTAACACTCCGTCCCCTTAACAGGTTATCTCCTTGTATAACATTAATACAGTATCCCCATGGCCTTATTGAGCTGCGCCCGGCTGTTGCTGTAATCATAGACTGCCAGAACATAATTGGTTTTAGCTTGGGTCATAGCCACTTCAGCATCCATGACATCTAAGTTGGTACCAATGCCGGCAGCATAACGTTCCTGCGCCATTGCGTAATCACGCTGGGATTGATTTACAGCAACCTGATTATTTTTGATGCGTTCGATTGCTTCGGTAACGTTTAAATAGGCATTGCTGACTTCTAAGGTAATGGCATCCTCAAGCTGACGCTCTTGCTGCGTAGCAACGATGAGCTCTGACTTAGCTTGTTCCTGCTTACTCTTGGTGATTTGATTATCAAAAACATTAAAGGATACATTTACGCCAACTGTCCAGTCGTTGTTATGCTTGCTGGTAGAAGGCGCAGTATCGCTGATTTTTTCAACAGCCACGCCGCTTACGGTCGGCAAAGAATCGCTATGAGCGATTTTGATTTTGTCTTTCGCCATCGCTATCTTTAATTTGGCTTGTTGTATTTCCGCACGATTTTTAAAGGCTTCAGCCAAACTATCCTCTAAGGTGAGGGTATAAGACGCTGGCGTAGCACTATCCTCTAATTCCGTTTCATCTGTCAAATTTAGTTCAATAACTTTATTTAGCTTATACCGCGCCATCTTCACAGCATTCTCGGTCTTGATCAAGTTATTACGAGCATTCGCCAGACGCACCTCGGTTTGCAGCACATCAGACAGAGCTACATTACCAACGTCATATTGCTGCTGTACATTCGTCAGATGACCGCTAAAATCATCAACAGCCTGCTTAGCAACATTGCGCAAGCTGGTTGCCTGTAGAACATTATAATAAGAGTTTGTAACCTCCAGCGCCAATCGCTGTTTTGTGACAGTTTGATCCAAAACAATAGCCGCTTGGCCGTGACTAGCCATATCAGCTATACTCTCTAATTTTTTCCCAGTATAAAGCGGTACTAACAGCTTTAGCTGATGCTCATAAAAGGTATAGTTGTTGGACCAGGCCGGATAATCAATCATTTTACCTGTTAGCGGATTGAAAGAAACAGGATATTGTGAAGTCGTATTATTATACCAAGAAGGCGGCTGATTACTTCTTCCGTATAATAGGTTATAGTTAAGCGTAACACCATTATAGGCTTTGGCTTCTTTTAAATCCCACTGAGACCTTTCTATATTTGCCTGGGAAATTTGCATTACCGGATTGTTTTTCATTGCTAAAGAAATACACTCGGGCAAGGTCAAGAGCGACTCGGCCTCGGCGCTTTGTCCGGCTGCCAAAAGACAGGCTGATAACCAAAAACTTATATAGACTCTACGGTACTGTTTCACAAAAAAACCTCCCAAAATCTAGATTGTTGAATAAAAACTATGCTAAGACGCTAAACCTTGTGTTTTATAACGAAGAGAGATCAGTTGCCGGAGCGTTCTTACTGGGATTTACGTTTGATCGGTTAATCTTATACCAAGCAGCATACATAACCGGTAAAACCAGAAGCGTAAGTACGGTAGCGCCTAATAAGCCGGCAGCGATAGTTACCGCAAGTGGTCCCCAAAAGACACTAGGCAGAAGGGGAACCATGCCGAGAATTGCCGCCGCGGCTGTCAGCAAAATAGGCCTTAAACGAATAACGGTTGCTTCAATTACGGCATTCCAGGGGGATACCCCGGCCGCGATCTGTTGATCAATTTGGTCAATAAGAATGACGGAGTTACGCATAATGATGCCTGACAAAGCTAAAATGCCAAGCTGCACCACAAACCCTTGCGGTTTGCCGGAGATAAAGAGACCCACAGCCACGCCAATGATGCCAAGCGGTGCTGTCAATAAAGTCAGAATCATTTTCGGTATGCTCTGAAGCTGGGCCATCAAGATGATCATAATGATAATGCACATGGCCGGTACCGGCTCGAGCAGGAATTTTAAGGCCTTTTCACTGTCTGCATTTGAACCTTCGTACTCTATGCTATAGCCGAACGGCAAACTCTCACGCAGTGCTTTAAGCTGCTGATATACTTGGGTGGTCACATCTTCACCTGTAACTTTATCGGATTTAAGTTCGGCTTGCACGACAATCATGGGTTTTAAATCACGGCGGTAAATAAGCCCTTCTTCGGCATCATAGCTGATTTTAGCAATTTGGTCTAACGGTACATAACGACCGCTGGGCGTATGAATGTTGATATCCTTGACAGATTCTGGATTATTGCGATTTTTGGGTTCAAAGCGAAAGAACATATCCACTGTTTTATCCTGTTCGCGGAATTGTGATATCGGGAGACCTGAAAGCTGAGTCTGCAGCGAAAGGGCTAATTGCTGGGATGTAACGCCAAGGCTTCTGGCTTTATCCTGATCAACGGCCACATGCATAACCTTGCTCTTCTCATTCCATTTCATGTTTACATTTTGCACATTAGGATTGGCGGCCATTACTTTTTTTACCTGTTCACCAATTTCACGAACCTTGTCCACATCATACCCTTTTACACGCAGCATGACTGGATAATCAGCAGCCGGGCCGATACTAATAACTTTGGTATGATATTGTACAGTAGGAAAATCATCATTTAATATTTTAGCGTATTTAGCTCGCAGCTGGTCGCGCACCTTATCATCTTTGGCGACAATAATAAATTCAGCCAAATTACTTTTGGGCAGTTCCGGCTCAAGGGTCAAGACAAAGCGCGGCGCGCCCTCACCAACATGGTAAGTATAGTATTCAATGCCAGGATCATCACTAATCTTTTGTGCAAATTCCTTGGCTACCTTTTCCGTATTCTCGATAGAAGCCCCTTCCTGAAGTCTTAGCTGCACAGTAAGTTCCGGACGAATAGATGACGGAAAAAATTGCTGCGTAATTTGGCCAAGTAACAGGATGCCTAAAATAAAAGCGGTGACAGTTCCTCCCAGCATTATGGCGCGATGGCTCAAACACCAGGACAGAATACTCCTAAATTTATGATAAAGCTGCGTGTCATAAACATCCTTATTTCCTTCTCCGGTATGAGGCTTGACTTTAATAAATAAGTAGCCAAATAGCGGCGTAGCAGTACCGGCTACCAGCCAGGATATCAGGAGAGCCATTGCAATAACGTAAAACAGGCTGACACAGTATTCTGAAGCATTGCCAGCTGAAAATCCTACGGGAATAAAACCGGCGCAGGTGACCAACTCACCTGTCAGCCGCGGATAGGCGGTAGAAGAATAGGCAAATTTAGCAGCACTTAAACGATCCCAGCCTTCTTCCAGCTTTACGACCATGGTCTCTATGGTAATAATGGCATCGTCCACTAATAACCCTAGCGCTATAATGAGCGCCCCCAGCGAAGTACGATGCAGATCAATTCCAGTTATTTTCATGACCGTAAACACCGCCGCAATAACCAGTGGTATACAAAGGGCCACAATCATGCCTGAACGAGTGCCTAAACTGAGAAAACTTACAACTAATACAATAAGCACGGCTTCCACCAACGCTTCGATAAAATCATCGATAGAATTTTCCACAACTTTAGGCTGATTCACTGTTTGGTGAAGTTCTAGGCCAGCCGGAAGTTCTTTTTTGATATGCTCTACGGTAGTTTCCATATCTTTCCCGAGATTTAAAACATTGCCGCCAGCATCCATCGCTACCGCGATACCTATCGCTGGCTGACCGTTATAATAAAACTGGGGATCAGCAGGGTCAGCATAACTACGAGTCACTTTCGCAATATCGCCTAAACGGAAATTGCGGCCATTAATTCCGATGGGAAGATTTTGAATATCCTCAAGGTTCTCAAACATACCAGTAATCCGCATATACACATTATCACTGGAAGTTTGCAGCATGCCAGAAGGCACCATGGCGTTTTGCGTATGGAGGGCGGATAGAATGGCCTCCGGCGGGATTGCCAGCTGTGCCAATTTGCTATTTTCAATCTCAATGTAAATTTTTTCGGTCTGAACGCCTAATAGCTTAACCTTTCTTACGCTGGGAACCCCCAGAAAGACGCGGCGGATTTTTTCAGCCTTTTCCCTCATTTGCTCAAACGAATAGCCGTCGCCGGTAAGTCCGTACACAATACCATACACTTCATCAAAACGGTCATTAAAGATAGGATCCATGGTTCCTGTCGGAAAGGTGCTCTTTATATCATTAACCATATTTCTGGCTTCCACCCAATGGGTTCTTATTTCCGCTTTGGGTACATTATCTTTTAAAGTAACATAAATAATAGTAAGCCCTGGTGTAGAATAGCTTTTTAAGTAGTCAAGCCCTGGTAAATCCTGCAATTTTTTTTCGACCTTATCGGTAACTTGCTCTTCCATTTGCCTGGCAGTAGCCCCCGGCCAAGGCACCGCGATTACCATTTGCTTAATTACAAAATCGGGATCTTCCGCCCGTCCCATATTTTTATAGGAGAATATACCAGCGGTAAAAAAGAGGATGACAAAAAAGTAAATAAACTGCTTATGTTTTAGTGCCCACTCGGTCAGATTGAATTGGTTCATAACGAGTCACCGCCCAGTTTTACTTTTTGCCCCTCTCTAAGTTTATGTACGCCTGCTGTCACAATCCGTTCCCCTTGCTGCAGCCCTCCGACAATTTGAATAGTGCCATTGCCAAAATTACCCGTTTTAACCGGACGCAAGGCCACAGTATCATCGGTTACCACCCACACGCAAGGTATATCGCCGTTTTGATAAATAGCAGATAGCGGAATAGTAGCCGCTATCTGCACTTCACTGCCTGCCAGCGTGACCGATGCCGTCATGCCTAATTTGATTTCCGGCGACGGATTAACTAAGCTGATGCGCACCTTATAGGTACGGGTAAGTGGATCGGCCATAGGCGCGATTTCCCGGATTGCACCACCCGTGGTAACATTAGGGAGCGCCCAAAAAGACACGTTAACTTGCGGTAATTTACGCAGTTCTTCGATCCGGTTTTCCGGCACACTGATTTCTACTTCCCGCTCTCCATCCTGCACAATAGTCAAAACCGGCTGACCGGCGCCCACTACTTGTCCGGCTTCGACGTTAATACTCGAGATTACACCGGAATGATCTGCATATAATGAACTGTAATTAAGTTGGTTTTCCCCTGCGGACAATTGCGCAGAAGCTTGGCGAGTCTGACCAAGAGCTACATCATAAGCTGTTTGGTATTGATCAAGTACCGCCCGGCTGACCACCCCGTGATCATATAATTTTTGAAAACGCGCTAAATTGGTTTCCGCCAATTTTAGATTAGCCTCTACCGAATACACCTGAGCGGAATTGCTGTTAACCAATTGCTGCAAATCCTTGGAGTCAATTTGCATCAATACATCGCCGGCGTGAACCGTACTGCCAAGTTCAACATTTCGTTTAATTACTTTGCCGCTGACTTGAAACGCCAGCTGGCTTTCATAGCGTCCACGAACAGCGCCCGAATACGTATATTCTTGTTTAGGTAATGAGCTACCGATAACTGCAGTTTGCACTGCGGTAATCTCTTCTGTAACTACCTTGGGCTGAGGCTTATTATATAAGACTATACCAACAATACCTACTCCAATTACTAGCAGGCTTAAGCCATAATATAATTTTTGTTTTGGCGTTTTGGGCAGCCATTTCAACAGTTGCATAATTCATTCCTCGCTTTTTTATTTTAGTGTGCTGCATTTTGTTGATTTTGGGGTAAAAGACCCCCAACAATAATATCTGACATAAAAGCTAGCGCATCAGCCAGTGTTAGATTATTTTCCTCAAGAAAACGGCAATTAAAAAGATTATCAGTGGTACTTGTAACAATTTGCTTGAGTACAGACAGATTGACGCAGCGAAGACTATTAGCCTCTATGTTCTGCTTGATAAAATCCGCCATTTGACTAAATTGCTTCTCGTAAAACGCACTCACTAACTGCCATTCATCCGGATAATAGTGCCGCAAATCATCATATAAACTTTGATTATTGATAGCGCCAAACACTTTTGGTACTACGCTGAGCAAAGCCTGGATTTTTTCCGCCGGGGACAATTCAACATTCTGATAGATTTTTGTTTCCTGCTCCTCTATGTTTTGCAGCGCAGTTATTAAGATATTATGTATAATTTCATTTTTGGAACTAAAGTGCTCATATATAGAAGTCTTGCTAATACTAAGACGTTTAGCCAAATCACTCATCGTGAATTTTACGCCGCGAGACTTCATCTCATCAGCTGCCCCTATAAGAATTCGATTTTTCAGAATAAATTCACCTCATTTTCTTTGTACCTATGGTGCCAAACCGGTACTTATATTCCAGATGTAAATAAATATACCTTATTATCTCAAATATCCCTCCAGTACACTTTTACTTAAATAAATATACTTGATTCAGTCAAGTATATTTCATATTATAATCTGTCTAATTAAGCCAAGTATACTATATAGTAATTGATTCAGTCAAGCATGTTGTTTGTTAAATTCATTCTCATTTTTTATAACAGTATTAAAAATTTTACATCTGCTATATCTCTTTTAATAATTTAGAAAAATCTGCCCTTCCGGCTTGTTGAGTTAAACTTTTAAAGCTTTCCACAATAGTTGCTTCATCAATTCCTAAAGTAACATATTCTACCCATCTTTTTACGGCTGATAAAATAAACAGCTTATAGCTTTTCCCTTTTTCCGTTAAATAAAGTCTTTTCACTCGTTTATCACTCTCGTCAGGCCTTCTTGCTATCAAGCCTTTTTCTTCAAGGGTCTTTACTGATCTGGCTGTAGCCGCTCTATCAACCAAAAGAAAGTTTGATAAATCCTCTTGATTAATTCCTTCATGGGCATACAAATTAGATAAAAAAAACCATTCCGAGAAGGTAAGATCTATACTCGCCGCCGCTTTTGTAAAATACTCTTGCGATTGTCGATTAACTATTCCAAAAGAGATAGCAATTTCTAATGTTTCAATTATATCCATCTGTCTTCCTTATTTCTATAATGAGATTTTTATTACCCACCCCGCCTATATCACATTCTATCAAAAATTCAGCAGTAAGAAAAGTAAAACGGAAAACAAGGGGACAGACGAATTGTTTCTAATAAATCATGTGAAACAAAATGTCTGTCCCCTTTTTCTTTGAAAAAGTATGAATTGCGAAAAGGAATTATCATCCAATATGTCGAATTTTAGAGGCATATAGTTTTTAAAAAAGGGGACGATATAAAATGGACAAGAGTGTTGCTGATAAAATTGTAGATTTTATATTTGATGAAACAGAGTTATATACAATAGTATGTGACAGCACAGGAAAGATTATTAGTGCAAAAGTAGCCTCCCGAGTAGGCGCCTATCATCAAGGATCCCAAAATATGCTTAAGCAAAAAACAAAAGAATGGATTGTGACAGCGGAAGACGAAAAGCGTTCAAATGGCGCCATGAAAATGGGAACCAACTTACCTCTTATCTATAACAATGAGTGGATTGGCAGCTTTGGCATAGCGGGAGATCCTGATGTTACCAAACCAATCGCTAAAATAGCAGCAGGTCTTTTCCGCAAGGAGCTTCAAGAAGCCGAACACTCCGCCATGCTTAGAGAACAAGCACAAAAAGTCAATGATTCTATTGAAAACATCGCTACAACTGTCGAAGAATTGAATGCTTCCCAAGAAGATCTGACAGCTACGATGCAGGAAGTAGCTAAATTATCTGATCAAGCGTCAACCGATGTAAATAACACAAATGGTATTATCGCTGTAATTCAGCAGATTGCTAATCAGACCAACTTGCTTGGCCTTAATGCGGCTATCGAGGCTGCTAGAGCAGGCGATCAAGGTAAGGGTTTTTCCGTAGTAGCCGAAGAGGTTCGCAAACTCTCAGGCGAGAGCAGCAAATCGGCCAAAGATATAAAGACTACCCTCGAGTGTTTACGATTGTCCATGGAAAGTGTAATTGGTCATACACGAAAGACGGCGGGGATTACTGAGGAACAAGCTAATGCAACGCAGTCTATTACAGAAAGGGTCTTATCATTAAAAGACGTTGGCCAAAAACTGCTCGTAATGGCCAGGAGCGAAAAGTAGCTTTTACTTCAGTGTCAGGCATGCATTATTTAATTAAGCATTATGTCTCTAAATGTCATTAAAATAAAAGCAGAGGGTACGGATTGTCCGTACCCTCTGCCTGTTTTATTTGTCCGTTATCTTTCTGAATACATCGTACCGAAACGTGATATGAATACTGGAGGAACAAAGACAGGTAATTTGTTTCTTACTATTTCCAAGAAACAATTCACCCGTTGCCGCGTTTTACTCCGGGTTTTTATTCTTACCAGCATCATTATTTACCCCGCCGTCTTCCACACTAAACAGCGTATCCCCTGACTGCGGATTGAAACTGCTAGATAAAAATAATTTTACCACATTATTGGCATAGGTATAGGCATTATGGATTGCTGACTGAAATCTTTCTGAGGCAGTCAGAGATGGTGTCAAATCCGGTGTTGGTGATGGCGTTATACTGCCGCCACTATCTGTGCTTCCTCCGTTACCCCCATCAGTTGATGGGCCGTCAAATTTAAATTTATTATAAATTTAAGCAAAAACTTCGTGGCTCCCATCACACTTTAAAGGCGCGAATAGCAGCTTGCAAAGTTTCGGCCATGTTAGCCAAGTCACGGCTAGCACTAGCGATTTCTTCAACTGAAGCCGACTGTTCTTCCATCACCCCCGAAATATTTTGCGACTGCACTGCGGTATTTTTACTTTCCTGGTCAATTGCCGCTACTGCATTCACTACAGTTTGCGTACCGCCTGTCACTTCTCGAATTGCAGGCAGGATTTCACGAAATTGCTTGGTCATGTCATTCACCATGGTTAAGATTTTGCCAAAATTCTGACCAGCCGCCCTAACTACTTGTGCCCCAGTATCAACTTCTTTTTTCCCTTCATTTATATTCGACTACATTTACCTCACTTTTTCTTACAATCTTTAAAATATAAAAAACAAGGCTCGGAATAAAGCCTTGTTGCTTATATTTAGCAGGAATGACTAGAAAGGCTTAGGCATCGCAAGACATAATTTACTTGGCTAAGCACTTAAGCCACATTATAAATTCTTAGCTACTGGCAAACCTCAAATTAACTTTTTGAATTTGTTGGGATGGGATTAACCCCGTATACCTGCGCAAACACTCATAGCGTTGATAATTCGAAAATATATTAACTTCTTAAAGGACAATGCTATTTCACGTAGTATAAAATAATTGATAATTAGTTTGTATATTACCTTGATATATATAAAGCGTGAAGTGCAAAATGAGAAATTTAGCGGACTGGTAATGCGTTGAAATAATGACAAAACCCTAAGGAGGTGGATAGAGATGAAATTCTCAGAACGAACCCGCTATGCATTGGCGAATTCCATTAAAGAACTTATGAGAAATATTCCGCTAGATAAGATTAGTGTTCGGGAAATAGTCGAGAATTGTGGTACTACCCGCCAAACGTTTTACCGGAACTTTAAAGATAAGTACGATTTGGTCAATTGGTATTTTGACAAAATTGTTCAAAATACCATCAAACAGATGGGACTAAGTCTGTCTTTAGAAGAAGGGTTAACTAAAAAATTTGAGTTTATGCAAGAAGATAAATATTTTATTATATCAGCGTTTTCTTCCTCGGATCTTAATAACTTATTTCATTATGATTACTGCTGCATTTACGAATTTTATAAAGAGATTGCCCTAGCAAAGGGGCCCTTGACGGAAGATATTATTTTTTTGCTGGAGTTTTATTGCCGGAGCTCGATGGATATAACGGCTGATTGGGCCAGAAAAGGCATGAAAACTCCCCCGGCAACCCTGGCGCGGCTTCTGGTGGATGCTATGCCGCCGCGTCTGCACGATTACTTAATTGATTTATCGAACTATAAAGTTATGATGTGAAGCTAGTATTTCTTTCAAAACTTAATTAACATGTACGCTGAGTTCCGTATCACAGGGCTCAGCCTTTTTATTTCTCCAAGGATTAGGTTGTATAATGAGTGACAAAACAATAAAAATGTAAAGATACGTGACAGGTTGATAATGAGTGAAACTTGTTCAAAATACATAATATTTTTATAATTACAAATAGAGGGAATTTTACAAAAGATAAGGACAGGGGGCTTATATTATGAAACAGTACCAATTGTTTATCAATGGAGAATTTATTGAAAATGGGTCTCGTGAAATGATTGAGGTTGTCAATCCGGCAACAGAAGAGGTCATTTCTAAAGTACCGAAAGCTACCACTGAAGATGTAAATGCAGCCGTAGACGCTGCTTACGAGGCACAAAAGAGCTGGGCTAAGATTCCGCCTATTGAAAGAGCGGCATACTTGCTGGAACTGGCTGAGCTGGTAAAAGAAAACCAGGATTTACTTGCTAAAGTCACTGCGGAAGAAGTAGGTAAGGACATAACGCTGTCTGAAAAAGAAGCCAGCTGGCTTCCACAATATATAGAATATTTTGCCGGCATGGCTCGCCATCTGAAGGGTGAAATCATTTCGAGTGACCGTCCCAATGAAAATATTTTTCTGTACAAAATGCCAATCGGTGTTGTTGCCGGAATCATGCCTTGGAACTTTCCTCTGTTCCTTATTGGGCGCAAGATTGCACCAGCGCTCATCGCTGGTGATACGGTTGTCCTGAAACCTTCCAGTGATTCGCCGAACGGCTGCTATGAATTTGCCAAGCTGGTAGCCAAGAGTTCGCTGCCAAAAGGTGTTATCAATGTAATTACAGGCCGTGGATCTGTTGTCGGTCAGGCAATGTCCGCCAATCCCAAAGTCAGCCTGGTCAGCATGACCGGCAGCGTGGAAGCAGGCACTAGGATCATGAAGGCAGCTGCACAGAATATCACTAAGGTTTCCTTGGAACTGGGCGGCAAGGCGCCGGTCATCGTCATGGATGACTGCAATATTGATAAGACCGTTGAATGGGTTTGGGCTTCCCGCATAGTTAACGGCGGTCAGGCATGCAATTGTGCTGAACGTGTATATGTGCAGGAAGGTATTGCCGAAGAATTCACGAAAAAAATTATTGCCCGCATGGCCGCTACCAAGTGGGGTAATCCAGCTGATGATGCCAAGAAAGAGTTCGATATGGGGCCAATGATCAACAAGCAGCAGGTTGATCATATCGACGAACTGGTCAAAAGTGCTGTGACTGAAGGCGGCAAGATTGCCTGCGGCGGCAAGGCAGCTAAAATCAACGGCAAAGGCTTCTACTATGAACCTACGGTCATTACAGACTGCAAGCATTCCTTCCGGATTTTTCACGAAGAAATTTTCGGACCTGTCCTGCCTATCACGACCTTTAGGACATTGAATGAAGCCATTGAATATGCTAACGATTGTGAATTTGGGCTGACCTCTTCCATCTATACGACTAATACAGACACGATGATGAAGGCTTTAAACCAGATTAATTTTGGCGAAACCTATGTAAACCGGGAACACTTTGAAGCTTTCCAGGGCTTCCATCAGGGTGTGCGTAAATCCGGCATTGGCGGCGATGATGGGGAACACTGCCTGGATGAATTCCAGGCAACCCATGTTTGCTACGTAGACTACGATTTGGATAAATAATACTTGGCAGTAGAAAAATACTTCCCTCTGTTCGCTGGTTCATAATTTGACTAGCTGGCAGGGGGAAGTGTTTTAATAGCCCGTTCAAAATGGCGAATGGAAAGAACTTCCTTTTCTCTTAGCAGACTAAGCAATACCGCTCTTTCAGCTTTAGTAATAGGTGGGGACATTCTTATTTTGTCACAAAAAATTAATAAAATAAGCCGACAAAAAAACACAGAAAAGACAGCGAGATTGAAAATAACAATTCACCTGTCCCCTCGTTTCTTCTTTTTGCACGCCAATCTATTGCCGGTCTTTTCCTGCGCCAGCACGATTTACTGCTGCTTACAACAGAATTTCTTTCTCTCATGGCGGTATCAAACCCGATTTTTGGTCTGAGCAATCTTGTAACAACCTTTTATCAAGCACTTGGCAAACCAGGCCCATCCTTATTAATTACTCTTTTGCGGAATATGATTCTTTATCTTCCCGCTCTGATTTTATTCAACCACTTTTTTTGGTATCGAAGGTGTCATCCTTTCTCAGCCCCTGGTAGATATCCTTATAAGCATTTTTGCATTACTGCTTTATCAAAAAGACATAAAAGTATTGTCCTATAAATTTTGGAAAAACAACAGGCTGGCTAGAATTAGCTAGTCAGCCTGCTTCTCTTTCTTCATTTCTGCACTTGCGCCAAAAGCAAATTATATCCGCATTCTGGTATTAATATTTCTCGTAATGAACTCTGCTTCTATCAAATCGATCTACGAACTTATTATCAGAAGAATATCCGATTGCTAACATAGCAAATGGCTTTACTCCTTGGGGCAGGTGAAATAGCTCTGTAATATAAGCCATTCTATCTTGCTCCGGGGCAATCCCCATCCACACAGCACCTAATCCAAGCTCGACTGCTTCAAGTAAAATATTTTCTGTTGCCGCCGCTAAATCCTGTTGCCAGTATTGCGGAAACAACATGCTTTCTTCCCTGCCAAGTACAATAATGCTAACTGCAGCCTCTTTTGTCGGAGCGGCATACATATGTGTCTTTGCTAACTTTTCTAAGGTCTCACGTTTTTCCACAACGATAAATTCCCACGGTCGTTGGTTGGCAGCCGAAGGCGCCTGCATTGCCGCTCGTAACAGCCTTTCTATTGCTTCGGGTTTGATAGACTTCTTATCATACTTTCTAATGCTTCTTCTTATCTGTATTCCTTCATATAAATTCATGAAACAACCTCCTTGAAATCATTAATTTATGACGTACGGGAACGAGCTTTGGTCCCCAGATGCTGGCCAGATATATAATGCCTATAAAAGGTCTCTTTTTTAATATTAATTTTCGTTATAAATACATATTATTCCTTTTAAATAGTTGTGCAACCAACTTCTTTTAACTTTTTTTCTACAACTACTTTTTTAGCTTTTCGTTATAACAATACCCATTGTTTTATTCTTGTCAGTTACAACAAGTTTAGGATGCTACAATGTTAGTAAGAAAGTACTAATAAAAATAGACAAATCATCTTAGATATTTGCCCTATAGTAACTAGGCTAGAAAACTTATAAAAAGCAGGCTGACTAGATCAACTAGTCAGCCTGCTTTATGATGCCAGTTACACAAATGCTCATTTAACACAGGCATTATCACTAAACGGAGGGGTAATGTTTTAATGAAATAAACTCCCTGTCCCCACGTTTTTTACAATATGAGTAAACATTTTTTTTACGGCTGGCGCCATAAACTTTTGATTTAGAACAGTTATGCCGATAATTCTATATTCCCGCGGTTCTATTGGATATACATCCACATTGTTGTGTTGTTTACGCATAACCAATTCCGGCATAATACAAATGCCAAAACCGCTTTCAACCATGGCAATTGTAGATTGGTCATCGACAACATAACAGGCGGACCGGGCATTTAAGTTATATTTATGAAAAAAATTGTTAATATCTGCATCGCATCCTGCTCTTTGATACACAAAGCGTTGCCCTCTTATATCAGTAATTGTCATATAGTCTTTCACTTTAGGACAAAAGTGTTTAGGAACTACACATACCAGGGGATCTTTATATAAAGGAGTAATATCTAGCTGTGCGGCACTGGATGTTGATAAAAATCCAATATCTACGAAGCCATTTTTTATCCAGGTAGCAACATCATTATAGTTCCCTTGATATAATTCGATTGAGATATGGGGATACAATTTTTGAAATGAACTAACGATAGCTGGTATCCAGTTTGTACACACGCTATTAAAGGCGCCAAGTTTTACTGTTCCTTTTTCCAGACCGTTGAATAGGGCAATCTCCTGCTGGAGATGTTCCTCGCTATTAAGGATGGCTTGGATATAAGGCAATAGAGTTTCTCCATAACTGGTTAATTGAATGCCTGTTTTATTTCTAATAAATAGCGGAAATCCTAGTTTGTTTTCTAGATTTGTCATAGAGTGGCTTATAGCTGAGGGGGTTAAGTGTAAAAGTTCTGCAGCGCCCTGAAAACTACTTTGCTCTACCACGGTTTTAAAGATTTGATAGGCTGATAATGACATAATCAAAATCCTTTCTGTTTATAAGTGAAAATTTCTCAACTTAAATATGAAAATAATGAATTTTACTTATGTAAGTAATGATATTAAAATAATCCATAACAGTCAATTCATTTTGGGGAGGAGAAAACGATGAAAATTGCAGTTCTTGGTGCAGGAGCTATGGGGAGTGTGTATGGGGCCTATTTATCAAAGGGCAATGAAGTATATATGATAGATGTAAGCAGCAAAGTAGTAGACGCCATTAATCAAAAAGGGTTAACTATATATGAAAGAAAGCAGGATAAAGACGTTGTCTTTCCTTTGCCGGCGGTTACTGATGCAAAAAAATTAGGAATAATGGACCTGATAATTGTTTTTGTAAAAAATCTCTATACTATTTCCGCCATGGAACAGAACCGCAGCCTTATTGGAGAAAACACACTGGTTTTAACCTTACAAAACGGTGCGGGGAATGACCGGGATTTGGCGCGGTTCGTCAAAAAGCAAAATATCTTACTAGGGACAACCGAGCATAATTGCGCCAATTTGGAACCTGGACGCATTTCACATAATATCAGCGGCATAACTAATCTTGGCATGGTACAGTATAATCACGCCATATTGCAGCAAGTGGCCGAAACTTTTGCAAACGCTGGGCTTCCTACAAAAATTTATGAAAACATTCAAGAAATCATTTGGAGTAAATTGTTTATTAATTTGTCGCTTAATTCGGTTACTGCTATTTTGCAATGTAAAGTCGGTTATTTACACGAAAACAAAGATGCCGGTCAACTTGTCCGCGAAATTCTTTCTGAAGCTGTCGATGTAGCCATTGCCGACGGTACTTATTTTAACAAGGACGAAGTGATACAAAAAATAGAAAAACATATTCAGGATGATTTTTACGAGGTTATAACTTCAATGAGCCAGGATGTTTTAAATAAGAGGATTACGGAGATTGACCATATCAACGGCGCTGTAGTGCAAGCAGCTAGGGAGTACGGCATTCAAACGCCGTACAATGAATTTATTGTTCATTTGCTGCATGCCATTGAAGGAAAGTATGCTAAAACAATTTAAAAATTCGGAAAACATGGTGTTCAGGCTTGAGTTGTTTAGAAAATTGAATTATTCCCCCTATTAAATGCTTGATATAAAACACAGGCTGACTATCAACTAGTCAGCCTGCTCTACTTTTACCCTTTCTTCATATCCTCCCCAGTCCACTTATGCTCGCACATAAAGCCCTGCACGTCATTCAGCATTTCGCCGAAGCGCTGGAAGTGGACAACCTCTCTTTCCCAGAGAAAACGGAGCGAATCTTTTACCAAAGGATCACAGGTTTGCTCGATAAGGTGTTCATAAGTCGTCCGAGCCTTTTGCTCGGCCGCCATATCTTCAGTAAGATCTGTAATCGGATCGCCTAAACAGGCAATGTATTTGGCCGTCCAGGGCACGCCGTTGGCGTCTGTCCAGAACATACCATGGTCATGCTGGGTATACTGTCCGCCCCAGCCTGCTTTTTGAAAATCACAAGGATCGGCGCCTTCAGTCAGTTTATAAACTAAAGTTGCGATCATTTCCATATGAGCTAATTCTTCGGTACCGATATCCGTTAAGAGCGCTTTGGCTTGCCCTGTCGGCATACTATAACGCTGGTTTAAATAACGCAAAGACGCACTAAGCTCTCCGTCCGGCCCGCCATACTGCGTGATAACAAGCTTGGCAAAAGCTACATCCGGGCGGCTGACCCGCATGGGACGTTCAAGTTTCTTTTCATATATCCACATAGCATTTTATCCTTTCTATTTAAATTACATTTCCCAGGGCCAAGGTTCTTCTACCCATTGCCAGGGCTCTTTACTAAAACCGCCCATACCAAAATGCATAAGCGGGCCATAGGCTTCTTCATATTCTTTTGTAAGCCTTTTGATCATTTTTACCGCGCAGTTATAATCATTAATCGCCTCTTCGTCACAAGGATGGGTATCTAAATACAAATTAAGCTCTATTGCAACGAATTCCATTTCCTGCAAACGGCAAAGCATCTTCTTTTGCTCTTCACAGACCATGCTCTTACCTCCATTTATAATTTACACAGGCAGTTTATACACCCCAAATAATTCTGGAAATAAAGTTCCCTTATTCAATGCTTCACAGGGGCTAAACGCTTTCGTATAACATTGCCACGGCACATAAGCATGCGCTAAGCGCATATTCTTATGCATAGGCATATGCATCATGTGCTCATGCATCATGTGACCGTGCATTCCCATATGCTCTTTATGCATATGCATCATATCCATTTCTTCCGGCTCTTCGCACATATCCTTGTGCATTTCCCCCATTTCTTCTTCCGCCAGGCACATATCTTCATCTTTGGTATCTTCACACCAATAAGAATGCTTTTTCTTCAACTGTGACCAGCCTCCTCTCTGTAATGTTTACTATATCTTATGTATACCCTTGGAAAAATGCCACCCTGAAATCTTATACTTTCTTGTACTCAAAAGAGAAAGCACGTCCGAGTTTTACCCCGGACGTGCTTAGACATACTTATAATATTAATATTCAGCTGCTTTGCCGTTCCATTAACTTGGTAGCCAAGATAATCCTTTTCCCTACAGTACGCCCCCCGAGACGCTCTTGCAAAAGCTCCACCGCGGTCTCGCCCATCAATTCTGTTTCCACCTTTACCGTACTTAAAGACGGCGATAAATACTGGGCAATACTAATGTCATTTACGCCAATGATACTTACCCGCTTCGGCACAGAAATCCCCTTTTCACCAAGTGCCTTCAAACAGCCAATAGCCATGGTATCATTGCCGATAAAGAACGCTGTCGGCAAATTATCGCCATGCTGGTTAATGGCTTGATGCATTAAAACATAACCATCATTTACCGCAAAATTACCTGTATACACATAGTCTTCTTTGAAAATTTCCTTTTCCATTAAATAGCTCTTAAACGCCGCTTCCCGCTGGTCAATAAGCTCAGCTGTTTTGTCGCGAAAACTCTCGCGGCCGCCGATATAGCCGATAGAGCGATGCCCCTTATCCAGGAAATAATCAATTACCCGCCTTGTGGCCCGGCCAAAATCAATCTCTACTGCGTCAACATCATCCTCTTCTGGCGAAAAGTCGACAAACACCAGATTATCGGTTCTGCTGTGAAAAGATTTTATTTCACTTTGACTAAATTTGCCTACCGCAATAATTCCTTGGATATTTTCTTTGACCAAACTATCAATAGCTTGCGGCGCAATTTTTATTACCCCAAGACTATATTGCTGACAACAACGCTCAATTCCCAAACGAATGGACATATAATATAAATCATCCAGTTCTTCCTGTTCGGTATACCAGTGAATAAGGGCTATTTTGTTGGCATTTGCTTTACGCGTAGTCCTTTTTTCATAGGACAAAAGCTCAGCCACTTCAAATATCTTCTTTTTTGTCTCCGCACTAACTGAAAGAGTAGCATCATAATTTAGCACGCGCGATACCGTAGCAATCGATACGCCTGCCTTCTCGGCAATATCCTTAATTGTAGTCATACCAGCACCTCCTCAAAGTGTGGCAACAAACCGTTTAAAAGCAGCCTGTCCTTTATCATTACGCTTAAATACGCCCGCATCTTCTAGCACCCTGAGAAACTTGGTGGCTGTTTCCGCACGTACAATTTTTTCTGCATTAGCCGGAGCTATCTGCCCGGCGTACCGCTCAGCCAGCTCCTTAGCCCAGGGTCGATGGTACTCAGCTAAAGCATTCGGCTCCCGACAGATATATTTTTCTACTTCCTTAAGTTCAGTCAAGAGGCGCTTAGGCAGCACCGCCAGCCCCATAACCTCAATTAAACCAATATTTTCTTTCTTGATATGCTGTACATCCTGATGCGGATGGAAAATGCCCAGCGGCTGCTCAGCTGTCGTCCGGTTATTTCTAAGCACCAAATCCATTTCAAATAGATTGCCGCGCTTTCTGGCAATTGGCGTAATCGTATTATGCGGCGTTTCCCCGCTGTACGCTAAAATATCTACTGCCGGATCGCTATAGGCGCGCCATTTGCTTAAGATATGCTCAGATGCTGAAATTAAGCTTTCCTGATCACTGCTGCTAAGACGAATGACCGACATAGGCCACTTTACCAGCGCACATTCTACTAACGGAAACTTGGCTAGTGTAAAGAAAGATTCTTTTGGCGCCTTCGCCATAGCAAACTCATAGCGGCCGCCCTGATAATGATCATGCGATAAAATAGACCCGCCCACAATGGGTAAATCTGCATTCGAACCGGCAAAATAATGCGGCAGAAATTCTACAAACTTGAGCAGCCTGGCAAAGGACATGCGGTCAATTTTCATATCACGGTGCTTGCCGGAAAGTACTATACAATGCTCATTATAATAAACATAAGGTGAATACTGCAAATACCAGGCCTCGCCCAGAAGATCAAGACGCACCAGGCGGTGATTAGAACGAGCCGGATGCCCGATACACCCAGCGTATCCTTCATTTTCAATGCAGAGCAGACACTTTGGGTACTCGGTGCTTTGCACCGTTTTAGCCTTGGCAATATCTTGCGGATTTTTTTCCGGTTTGGATAAATTAATGGTAATATCTAGTTCACCATACTCAGTTGCGGCTTTATAATTAATATTTTTAGCAATGCGCTCAGTTTGAATATAATTGCTGTTTTGGCTGAGTGCATAAAACCAAGCTGTCGCCTCTCTGGGATTTTCCTGATATTTTTCGTAAAATTTATGGTTGATCCCTGAAGGCTTTGGCATAAAAACATCCATAATCTTGGCGGCTAAAATTTCTTTTTCATCAAAAATTTCTTCAATTATCTTTTCCCGGCAGGCATACAGTACTAGCTGATCTAACAGCTGAGGGATGGTATCATGGCTACCGCCCGCCGGACCTCCCGCGAAATCACTAAGATTTAATAAATGCAGTATTTGATTGCGCACATATACTTCATCTTGGCCTTCAATTAGCTCAAGTGAAATAGCTTGATTGATTAATTCTTGAATAACCTCATATATATTCATATTTATTCCCCTTTGCATATCAGCTTATTTTTACTCGCCAAAACCATTGGGGTGTCCTTGATGCCAGTTCCAGGCATCAGCAATAATTTCTTTTATATCAGTGCGCTTTGGTTGCCAGCCCAAAATTCTCTTGGCCTTAGCAGATGACGCAATCAGTTTACTGGGGTCTCCAGCCCGGCGCTGACCAATTTTCGCCGGTATTGCATGCTTGGTAACAGCGCGTGCTGCCTCTACTATTTCTTTCACTGAAAATCCCTGACTGCTGCCTAAATTAAAGACATTACTGGTATTTTGCTGTTTGAGATATTCCATCGCCAAAATATGCGCATTAATTAAATCTTCGACATGGATATAATCCCGCACGCAGGTCCCATCCTCGGTATCATAATCTTCGCCGTAAATAGAAATGTATTCTCTTTTACCCAAAGCTACCTGCAAAACAATCGGAATTAAATGAGTTTCCGGCGCGTGATCTTCACCGATTTCCCCGGTACTTCTGGCTCCGGCCACATTAAAGTAGCGCAGTGCTACATATTTCATACCATAAGCGGCATCGCACCATTTCATGATTTTCTCCATCGTCAGCTTGGTCTCACCGTAGGTGTTGGTAGGCATTGTCGGCATTTCTTCGGTAATCGGCACAACTTCTGGTTCGCCATAGGTGGCTGCAGTGGAAGAAAATACAATATTCTTAACACCGTTTTCCTGCATAACTTCCAGCAAAATTTGCATACCATATACATTGTTATTAAAATATTTGAGCGGCTGCGTCATAGATTCACCGACAAGCGAATTGGCGGCAAAATGAATAACCGCATCAATGTTTTCCTTGACAAAAACGCCTTGCAAAAAGGCTTTGTCACGAATATCTCCCTCATAAAAAGCAGCCTTAGCATGCACCGCCGCTTTATGCCCTGTTTGCAAATTATCTACTATTACCACCGAAAAACCGCGATCAATTAACTGATATACAGCGTGTGAGCCAATATAGCCGGCTCCGCCTAACACTAAAACACTCATAAATTAGCCTCCTTAGTAATTTCTCTGGCGCCCTCGCCAATACTAGCCAGATAAAAAGTTGCCTCATAGCCGATTTTTTCTTTATACGCCTTGCCTACCGCCAAAATAAAACTATCGGTTTGATCCTTTTCTACAATAGCAATCGCGCAGCCGCCAAAACCAGCCCCTGTCATTCGGGCGCCAAGCACGCCGCTTTGCTGCCACGAGGCTTCCGCCAAGGTGTCAAGTTCAATACCGGTAACTTCATAATCATCCCTCAGCGAAATATGCGACTGGTTGATTAGCTCGCCAAACTCTTGTAGCTTGTCTTGCTGCAAAGCCTTTAACGCCTTCAGCGTCCTCGCATTTTCCGTTACTGCATGACGGGCTCGTTTAATTAATATGCTGTCGCCGATAAGCGCCTGATGCTGTAAAAAAGTCTGTTCATCAAGTTCGCCCAGCGATTTGATTTTAAGCATGGTCTGCAGTTTTTTGAGTGCTGCCTCACACTCGCTGCGGCGCTCATTATATTTAGAATCAGCCAGCTCGCGTCGCTTGTTGGTATTCATGATTACAATATTATAGTTATCAATGGTGATTGGCGCATACGAATATTTAAGCGTGTCGCAGTCCAGCAAAATACCATGTCCTGCCTTCCCCATACCAATGGCAAACTGATCCATTATGCCGCTGTTTACACCAATAAAATTATTTTCCACCTGCTTGCCCAGCTTGACAAGTTCAAGCTGCTCAATAGGCAGCTTAAATATCCCTTTGAGAAGCACGCCTGTCACCAGCTCAATTGAAGCGGAGGAAGATAGGCCTGCCCCATTGGGAATTTCTCCATAATACAAAATATCCATACCACTGCTCACATCATAACCGGCAGCGCGTAAATAAGCAATCATGCCTTTCGGATAGTTAGCCCAGTCATGTTCTTTTTGGTATGTTAAGCTGTCTAACGAAAAAGTAATGCAGCCCGTATCCGGAAAGTTTAGCGAATAAAGCCGCACCTCACGCGTGCTTGTTTTTCTTGCTAGGGCGTATGTACCAAAGGTTAACGCACAGGGAAATACGTGACCGCCATTATAATCGGTATGCTCACCAATCAGATTTATACGGCCTGGTGCAAAAAATACATGCTCAGCCTTCTGGCCAAATTGCGCCAAAAAAGCTGCCTGACACTGCTCTAAACAATTCATAATACGCCCCCTACATGTAACCATTTAATACCCATTAGGTTCTATACTTATAAAGTACATTTTTAGTTAAAGAATGTCAACGTTTTTAGTAAATTTTTTATTGGCAAGCAGCCCCTTGCCTTAATTCCCCTCTAGAGAGGGGTGCCCGTTAGGGCGGGGTGTGTTGCTTTCGCTTTGCCGCTGAAGAACACACCCCGTCACTTCGCGCCACCCCTCTCTAGAGGGGAATTTTTAAATATCTTTTATGGACAAAAAACTGCTTGTTTGCCAAAAGCAATCAAGCAGTTTAAATAAATTTTCCAACTTATATTTTTAGTAAAAACTAACTTACCGGTAAAATCAAAAAGGCTAAAACGTATAAAGCAATACCAAATCCTTTATAACAGGCAGCAATCACAAAAATCAACCTTAGCAAACTAACGTCGATGCCTGTGTAATTACTCACCCCGGCACACACGCCCAAAATCATGCTGTGTACCTGATCAAGCGCCATATGACGCCCCATCGCAGTCATATCTGGTGCGCCGCCTTGCACAAATTGCCAAATCGTAAAACCACTGACAACATATGCTGCCATCCGAATAAGCCACACCACATTCTCCGCCCCCAACAATAACATTTGGTAACATTATTGCCGGAAACATGAAGTTTTAAACCTGCGTTAGACGTGCTGCTCGGAGCGCTTATTAATTAACTTTAGCTTTGCTGCTTTCTCAGCGATTGGCTCTCTTTCTTGCTGCGTCTCCACGGTATTTCCCCGTCTGCCAATACTAATCAATATACCGACAGCTGCCATATTCACAATCAGCGACGTACCGCCGAAACTGATAAACGGCAGCGGCACGCCGATTACTGGCAGCATCCCGGTAACCATGCTGATGTTGATTACCCCTTGTCCCACAATCATTAAAGTAAGACCTATAGCCAGCATCTTACCAAATCCATCCGTAGCCATTCTGGCAATTTTTCCGCCATATAAGGCAAAAGCCCCAAATAGTACTAATACCAGTAATGCCCCAATAAAACCCATCTCCTGACAAAGTACCGCAAAAGCAAAATCGGTATGGGCCTCCGGCAAATAATAAAATTTACTGGCCCCCATCCCAAGACCTGTACCGGTAATACCGCCAGAACCAATGGCGAGGAGTGACTGGACGGTCTGATAGCCAATACCCTGTTGAAAGGCCCAGGGATTGAGCCAAGCTGCAATCCGCTCAGCCCGATAGGAGGCCGCGTAAGTGAAATACACCAGTCCCCCAACCACCAGCGCATACAAAGAAAGACGCTGCTGCTGCGGTACCCCGGCAATAACGTACATGATCAGGCACAAACCCACTACCAGCACCGCTGTTCCCATATCAGGCTGTTTCATAATAAGCCCGCCCATAATTCCCACAAAAATGAGGGGACTTGATAGCAAGGTAACCCGCCACTGCTTTTCTACACGCGGCCCTAAATAGCTTGCCGCGATTATTACCGATGCCAGCTTGGCCACTTCAGATGGTTGAAACTGAAAGCCTATATTCACCCATCGTCTAGCGCCGTTTATCGTAATCCCCATAACAGAAACGGCAATCAGGAAACCAATTGTTGCCAAAATTAGTAGGAATATCAGCTGCTTTAATCGTCGATAATCCATAATTGCGGTAAGCAAGAGACAAACAAAACCTATGCCAAACGCGGCAAAGTGCTTTTTTACAAAATAATAACTGTCATGAAACTCCTGCCCCGCACTAACAAAACTGGCACTAAATACATTAACCGCGCCAATAATTAATAGAATAAAAGTAATATATAATATCGCTTCGGCCGGACTCCGCCAAAATTTGAACTTATTAGGCATTTGAAAGCCTCCATTGTTTATTAAACTCTTTTTATTATAACAAAAATTTTACGCTGCCCCAATAACCAAATTACAAGTTACTGAATATTATATCATACCGCATGGTATGAGTTCCCCAAAATTTAGATTATTGTAAAAAGAGGTGACTTGTATGGAAGACCTTAAGTTTAGCCTTTTGGCAATTGACGCTTTACATAAAACCATATTTTGCGCCGATGGTACCAAAGGTGAAATACTTTGGGAGGTTAATTATCCAGCTAATCATACCATTACTGAATTAACCGTAGATACTGCTGCCTGCAAGGCTTACTTACCGGCGGTAGACACAGCTGGCCGCGGCGCGCTGTTCACCATTGATTTAACTGCCAAGACCCTTACCGAACTGCCGCTTGTACTGCCTCACCCCCTGCAGTTTGCCCTGCTGCCGGAAAAACAGGCAGCGTACCTGGTCGATGCCCAAAACACCCTGCATGCCATTAATCTTGCCGACACATCAATAACGGCCTGGGGACGGCCCGAGGGAGAAGACATCGCTTGTGTCGGATTGGAGGCCGACAGCCAGGGGCTCTACACAGCATGGGAACAAGGAGAAAACGGCATGATAGCCGCCTTTGATCTAGCGGGTAATTTACAGTATCAGCATGAACTGACCGGAATTCCCACAAATATTATTTTGGCCGGCGATAGGCAAATTTTAGTTCCCTTTACTACTACTAACTATACTAAAGAAGGCATTATCATTATCAAACAAAATGAAAAAAATGATACGACTGCTGTCATTACTACCAAATGCTGCTTATGTACCAATTCAGCCAGCCCCTATGCCATTTACCCTTCGCATGCTGCCATTTCCCCTGATGGGCATACCGCCTATATTGTCAATGAAGAAAGCGCTTCCCTTACAATTTTGGACCTAACTACCGCCAAAATTACCGGTCATATCCAGGTTGGACGTTCAATTTCCTACTTGCACATACTGCCTGGCGGCAAATTTGGCCTGGCATCAAGCCACATGTTTGCTGACTTATGCCTAATTGACCTGATTAATGGTAAATTATTATCAACTACCAATACCTCCCGGGAAATTCTTGGTTATATTGCCATACTGTAATTAAAGCTGCCGCCTCAATATTCCTAAAAATAGGCTATTGCATAAACCGATGTAAAGCGGTCTGCAATAGCCCATTTTTACATTATTATTTTTTTCCCAGTGGGCGCGGCCATTTGGTATCCCATTTACTTTTAGGCTTGCTTGCTGCTTTCTTGGTTGTTTCTGGCTGCAAGAAGCTTTTAGGTGCTGTCATAACTGGCGGTTCAGATTTAACAGCCGGCTTGACAAACTCACTCATCGTCTGGCTCTTGGCCTCTGAGGCCAAAGAAAACTCTTCATCCTCTACCATACTCTGATCCCCAATGACAGAAAGCTCCTCCTCATTGCAAGCAGGCTCTTCTTCAAATACACTTTGCTCTTCTTCTTCCCTTTCATACTCCACATATTCCGGTATGGGCTCTGACATGTTCTTCATAATGCCTTTTTCCATCATAGCCAGAATCAGCAGAAAATGATCGGCTTCCCTAAGGACATGAGCCGCTAATTCCTCAGGAATTAGCCCAACCAGCTTGCACTCAGCTATCATTTCGCGTGAGGCTTTTTTAAAGTCCCTGAGGCGCATAACCGCAGACCGCATATCCTTAATAAAACGCTTAAATACAGGAAACTGCCCGCTGCACTGCAGCATACTGGCAAAATCATTACCTTGTAAATATAGTGTGTCAAATTCCTCTGAAAACTCATTGGCAGCGCCAATAAGATTGTATTCTGATGGATCCATGAGATGGGCCATAAATTTAGCGTGATCGGCCATAATGCGCAGCCAAAAGATAGCTTCCTGCGCCTTGGCGGCATCACTAATTGCCACCTTGCCATCGCGCATTTTATCTAAAAGCCTAAGTACATATTCTGCCTCGCGCGCCATATGATCGAGCAGCAGCGGAAAATTACACCCATGCAGTTTACCGCAAAGCATGAGCTCTATAAGCTGCCGCTTGAACCGGCAAAAATCCTTCACGGTATTATAGGCATCAGCTACTAAAGCACTATACTTCTTTTCGCCTGAACACTGTTCAGCCCGCTCACGCAACTGGCAAAATTCCTTATTAAAGGATTCTGCTTCATTCTTTAAATCAGTACGCTCACAGGGCAAGCCTTGTTTTATAAACATAGCATGTTCCTGCATAATCCCTAACCAGAACCGTATTTCCTCCATATTCAGCGGCTCTATCGGCTGGGGAACGCCATAAACTATTTGACGCGGCACTTTAACACTCTCCCCTCTACATACCACCTTTATCATTACAATATATGCGGAGTATATAGAGTGTGTGCCAGACAACCTTGCCTGCTGAACTTTTTTTGTTTTTTATTTTATAATAATCATGCAAGATATAAAAATTCATATTATACTATAATAAAAGGAGGAGTAAAATTAATGAAAAATATACTAAAAAAGTCTATCGTTTATGTAGTATTAGCCTGCTTTTTCCAGCTTGTCTTAGGCACTGCTATTGCATCAGCCTCACCAGGCGATGATCGACATTATCGGCATGAGCAGCAACAAAGAGATCGTATGGAAAGAGAACGCCATGAGCAGCATGAGAGAGACCGCATTGAACAGGAACGGCATGAACAACGCGAACGAGAACGCATAGAAAGAGAGCGGCATGAACGGCGTGAGCATGAACGTCATGTGCGTGAAGAACGCGAAAATCGCCGGCACGAGGAAGAAATGAGGCGGCATGAACGTGAAAGTGAACGCGAATGGCATGAACGGCAAGAACGCGAAAGAGAACGCCATGAACGTGAAAACCGAAGAATTGCCCACGACATTCTAAATCTAATTCTTGATAACTAAATTATACCTTCTTATACTCTAAAAAATGGGGCTGTCGCATTAGTATTATTGCTAATGCGAACAGCCCCATTTTTATAAATCACGGAAAAATAACTTCCGCTCGATTAATTGTTGTACCAAGCGCGCTAAATTTGGCTTCATACTCTGTCATGATATTGCCGTCATGACCGGGTGATGCCGGATCATGCAAGTCAAAAGTTATATTGCGCTGTAAGAGCTTAGCCTCAGTAAACTGTTCTAGCGAAAAATCAAATAACGGCCGATTGTCGGTCTTAAAGAATAACTCACCGCCAGAGCCTAGTATGCTCCGATACTTTTCCAAAAAGCCAATATGCGTCAGACGCCGTTTCGCATGTCTGGCTTTAGGCCAGGGATCACAAAAATTAATGTAAAATCTACTCACTTCTCCTGGAGCAAAAATACCCAGGATATTGTTAATATCAAATACTAAGAGACGTACATTGGTCAGCCCTTTTTCCGCCACCTTTTTTGCGGCAAAATACAATACATCCTGCTGCGCCTCAATACCAATAAAATTGGTTTCAGGCTGACGCTCAGCCAGCTCGCTGATAAAACGCCCCTTTCCTGTTCCAAGCTCTACATAAAGCGGAGCCGTACGGCCAAATACTTCCTGCCACTTGCCTCGCACCGCTTCGCCTGGATGCATCATTACAATACTGTCATATTCTTTAATAGCTTCGGTAATCCATGGTTTCTTTCTTAATCGCACATTTTCCCCACCTTATTTTACTCCTTATCAAGGCCATATTTTTTTAAATACCGGTACAAGGTTACTCTGCTGACATCCAGCATATTGGCAAGCCTGCTGATATTGCCGCCGGCTGAACGCCAAAGCTCAATAAATACTTCCCGATTTTCCTTCCAAGCGGTATTGCCTGGGCTGACTTCATTTATTAAACTAATATCATCAGGCGTAATTTCATCTGCTGCGGTATTAAAAAAGGCCTGCTCCACAACCCCCTGCAATTGTTTGATACTGCCGCGCCAATCATAATTCATCAGGATTTCAGCCGTTTCCGGCAGTATTTTTTTAGTATGAATACGATGCTGAGCCGCTAGTTCCTCAATCATATGCTCTGCTAACAAAGGAATGTCTTCTCGCCTGGCTCTCAGCGCCGGAATACGGATAACGGCTTTGGTAATATACTCATACAGCTTGCCATGAAAGGATCCTTTTTCGGTAAGACGTTTTAAATCACTGTCACATGCGGCAATTATCCGTACATCAAAGGAGCGCTCTACCATTTCGCCCAATCGATTCAAACGGCCCTTTTCAAGTGCCTCAGCCAGACGGGTCGCCACCTTAATTGGCAGTTTTTCCACTTCATCTAAAAATAATGTACCGTTATTGGCTAGTTCAAGTTTACCTGGCCGGCTTTCATCCTGTGATTTGGTAACCCCAAATAACTCATTTTCCAAAAGTTCAGGCGGCACATCACCGCATTTAACAGAAATCAGCGGCCCCGCCGCTCGCGAGCTGGCCTGATGGATGGAGTGTGCCAACCGCTGTTTGCCTGAGCCAGGGTCTCCCTGCAGTAGTACATGATGTCCACTTTTAGCAACTCTAGCGGCTTTATCTTTCATCGCCGTAAAGGCCGACGATTTGCCGACAAGACTTGATAAACTGTACCGCGCTGTATAACCTACAGCATGCGCTACCATTGTTCTAAGGTCTTCTATGGGGAGTGAAACAGCGACTACACTACCCACATCCTTATCATCCTGCTGTTTATTTTCAAATAACGGCACAACAGTAGTAATATCTTCATAGGTTTTTCGCGCTGTAATCCACGTCACTTCTTTATTGTAGGATGGAATCCCTAAAAACCCTTTATATATAGGCGTATGCCGATAATTAAGCACCGCATCACTAAGGCTCGGATAAAGCACTTCCGGTCCGGCAGCATCAATACCTTCAAGACGGCTCTGCCCCAGCTTGTTGGTATATACCACTTCTCCCCCTGGCATAACATGATATACCGCAAACGGCACTGCATCCAAAATGACCTGTTTGGCACTAAGCTGCTGCATCGTCCTGAGGTGATTTTCCATAGAATACTTCATGCTGAGCAGCAAGGCCACAACCGAATCAAACGGCAGTGAATCCTGCTCAACAGCGATAAACGATACAATATACCGCATTTGTCCGTCAATCATAATCGGCGCCGAACAAGCATCGCCAAATTGATGCTCAGCAAGCCAAACCTCCGGCCCAAACAGCAAAAACGGGGTATGATGCGCCTGTGCGATGGAAATGCTTGATGTGCCGATATCTTGTTCAGCCAGCCGCGCCCCCACCAGTTCCCCAGCTGTTTTTTGATAAAAAGGCATATCATAGCATTTTAAAACATGACAATCAGCATCTAATAATAACAGAGTGATATTATGGGTGTTAAAATATTCGCGTATTTCCTCATAATATCCGTCTAAATATCCGATTGCGCCTTTATGCTGCTCCCGTCGCCAGGCAATATCATCCTTACTGAGTTTGGGCAAAGTCCCCAGCCGCTCGCTTGCCACCCCAAAATCACGGCTGCGCTGCCATGATTCCGCTACCCATGGATGCACATTGGGATCAATCACCCCTTGATTAATAAACTTGTGATAATAATTCTCGAGTTTCTCCTTATTGCGCCGCTCACGTATCATCTAATTACCTCCTAAAATCCGCCACACCTGTACAGAACACCTTCTCTGTTTAACATTGTATCAAGCCTGGACAAGTTACGCAACTTGGCAGCAACGCTATATTATCATGTGTCTAATTAATTATTTCAAAATATAGATATTATATGTTTTCTTGTAATTTATTGGATGAAGATGTATAATACGTTAGAAAGTTAAATTTAGGTATTCAAAGACTTGGAGGAAATTCGCATGAACAAAAAAACAATAATTGCTTTTACAGCTTCTGCAACCCTACTGACAGGCGTCGCAAGTGCTGCACCACTAACTGACTATTCGGCAGGCAAGACTAGTATTGATTTAACTTGGAGAAATACTGAAATATCCGGAAATTCAGGTACTGAAAGAACCTTTGATAAAAATGGCAATATGGATTGGGGAATTACCACTGGTTTAGGTAATAATTTTGCCATTCAATATCGTCAATTCAATCCGGAATCAAAAGATACAACAAGTCATAGTAATCCTTCTGTAACGACTACAATGAAAGGGAAAGTCGATACCCAAGAATTTAATGTATTATATAAAATAGATAAAAACGTAGCTGTATATACAGGTATAATGAAAACTAAGGCCTACTTTAACCGTAAAGACACTGTATATGGTTCTGACGAATATCTTTGGGGTGGTGCAAGTACCAGCAAAAACAGATGGCAAATCGGTGTAGTCGGCAGTGCTAAACTAGCTGAAAAAACTACTGGTTATGCGTCGCTTGCTGCAGGCAAAGATTTAACAAGCTGGGAACTTGGCATTGCACAAGAAGTTGCACCTAATGTAGATTTCAATATCAGCTATCGTGAGATCAAAGCCAATAATAATAGTGGCGGCGATTTTGGTTCGACAAATATTGATGGTACAGCTAAAGGTCTTGGTTTTGGCATAAGCTATAAATTCTAGTACACCTAAAAAAACGTATGCAGTGGCTCTTCACTGCATACGTTTTTTTAGGTGTACTAATTAAATTCTCAGGCTTTTTCATTGCCTCTTCTGCTATTATCTTTCTATCGCCGCAAAAACCAGTTGTTCTCCATCCTGCGGAATATATAACTGCTCACTAAAACTATTTTTTGTGGCAAAATTCCTTAATTCTCGGCGAGTAAGTAAGCAATGATTAAAAGCTTCCATATGCACGGCTACTACCTTCATGCCAAGATTACTGCTGCATACTTCTTTTACATCGTGTGCGGTCATCGTAATCGGCTCTCCTTGTAAAAACTGGGCAGCCCCGGCAAAAACGACACTGACCATAGGCTTATACTTCTCAAGTGCCTCTTTTACTTCCGCACACCAGATTGTATCTCCTATAATATATAGAGATGGTTCGCCAGGTGCCTGTAAAACATATCCGCTAACCTTCCCCATCATTTTACCAATCTCACCTGTGCCATGATGCCCGCCGGTGCGAAAAAAATGAATACCCTTCCATTCCAGTTTCTCATCAACTGGCCGAACATTCTCAAAACCATAATTACTAAGCTCTTCTTTATCTGTCGGCTGACAAAATACCGGCAGATTTTTCGGCAAAAGCCGAATGGCTTCATCATCTAAATGATCGCGATGGATATGTGTAAGGAGCATAGCATCTATATTTGCCACTGTAAAATTCTCTGGTAACTCAACAAGAGGATTACACTCTGGCTGCGGCGAATTTGGTACAGCAGACATTGTGCCTTGTGCACTCAGCATTGGATCAATTAACAAATTATATCCATTAATATTAACCCTTATTGTAGCATGGCGAAGTAACTGGATTTTCATAGCTATCCCTCATCTTCTTTTTTTATAAGCATATCATTACTCCGTTATATCCGCCATTTGCCAGCCAAGTTTGCCTCTCTCTATACTTGTTTGCTGAAAGGAAGTAGCCCCATATGCTTGATTCATTAGATTTACAAATTATTGAATGCCTAAAAGAAAATGCACGGGCCCAGTGGAAGGAAGTCGGCAGCAAGGTACATCTTACCGGACAAGCAGTAGCTGACCGTGTACACCGCTTGGAGGACTTAGGCTTTATTGCAGGCTATACGGTACAGCTCGATGAAACACGCCTTAAGACAGGACTTACGGTATTTATTACCGTATTTATGAAAACCAATGAACATACCTCATTTCAAGCACTTATTCAAAATAAGCAGGAAATCAAAGAATGTCATCGCATCAGCGGCGAAGGCTGCTACTGGCTCAGGGCCCATCTACCTTGCCATGAAGCATTAAATGCCTTGTTAGATGAAATCTTGCCTTTTGGCAATTACCGGCTAAGCATGTCAATTAGCAAGCTAAAATAATTATAAAAAACGGCTAAATGATAGTTGATCATTTAGCCGTTTTCTATTGACGCGCTCATCGCTGGTACATAGTCCGGGCAATAATATTGTTTACTCATATTTACGCCTTACGGCCTCTGCTATTCTAGTTAGTCCCTCGTTTAACACGCTGTGCGGGCAACCAAAATTTATCCGCATAAAACCAGCCTGACCAAAGACCAAACCATCACTTAACGCTACTTTGGCTTCTTTAATAAGAAAATCTAGTAATTCCTGATGGGATATGCCAATGGCTGTAAAATCCAGCCACATTAAATACGTTCCCTCTTGCACAGTAAGCTGAATACTGGGGATATTTTTTCTGATAAACTGCTGCATATACAAAACATTGCGTTCAAGATATAAGAGCAACTCATTTAACCAAGGCTCTCCGTGCTGATAAGCCGCAGTCGCAGCCGCGATGCCCATCATATTGACCTTATCAATTTCTAAAGCTGCCAGTACCGCCTGCAGCTCACTGCGCAGGCTTTCCTCTGCTATAATGACAGCTGCAGTGTAAAAGCCAGCGATATTAAAGGTTTTACTCGGCGCAATAAAGGTAATAGTACGCCGCGCAAGCTCGGGCGAAATATCAGCCAACGGCATATGCTTATGTCCTGCAAACACTAAATCGCTGTGAATCTCATCTGATAAAATAAGCACTTTATAGCGCTCACATAGCTTTCCAAGCTCATAAAGTTCATGCTTTGTCCATACCCTGCCCACTGGATTATGAGGACTGCAAAAAAGCAGCATTTTCGCGCCAGCCTGCAACAGTGCTTCTAAATTTTTAAAATCTATAACATAGCGTTCGTCTTGTACCAGCAATGGATTTTCTACAATTTGGCGGCCATTCCTTTTGATACAGTCAAAAAAAGCCGGATAGACCGGTGTCTGAATAATAATTTTATCATTAGTCTTGGTAAAAGCCAAAATAGACGCACTAACCGCAGGCATAACACCAGGAGAATGAAGTATCCACTCTCGCTCAACTGCCCAGCCATGCCGCTTTTTGAGCCAGGCCATAATTGACAGATAAAACTCCTCTTTATATAAAGGATAACCATATACCCCATTTGCGGCACAATCAAGCACCGCCTGCATTACAGCAGGCGGTGCTTTAAAATCCATATCAGCAATCCACATTGGCAGCACATCAGCAGTACCAAAAAATTCACAATTACCATCCCATTTGCGGCTGCCGGAATGGCGGCGTTCAACTACTTGATTAAAATCATATTCCTGTTTCATGAAAATTCACCCGGCTACTTTTTAAAAGCTTGATATAATTTATCATATTCCGGGGTTGGCGGAATTAATTTATAGATATATACATGTATACCATTGGGGTCATCTACTACAAAACTACGTTCCCCCCATGGTTTATCCTGAAGATCCTGACAAATCTCCAGTCCTTCAGCTTTTAAACGCTGATATTCTGCATCTGCATCTGCTACTTCAAAAGACAGGATAAGACCCCGTCCATTAAACATTTCGCCTTCTTCACGCTGAGCCAGTACGAAACTAATGCCAGCCGTTTCCATATCCTGCGGCAAGAGTTCTACATACCAATCACTTTCATAGACCAGGCGAAAACCAAAATGTTTCATATAAAATTCTTTGGATTCCTGCAGCTTATAGGTACTAATCGTTGAATCTACACGTTTTATAAGCACTTTAAGACCTCCTGAAACCTTGTGAATTCCCTATTTTCCTGCTTCAATAGTAACCTTATTCATTATCACAGGCTCTACCGGACGATCCTGCGCCCCTGTTTTTACTTTGCCAATAGCATTGACTACATCCATGCCTTCTACAACTTTGCCAAATACCGAATGATGGTTATCAAGCCAAGGCGTAGCGGCCAGTGTAATGAAGAATTGAGAACCGCCTGTATTAGGACCAGCATTGGCCATTGACAAAATGCCAGGGCCGCTGTGTTTTAAATCCGGACTGAATTCATCAGGAATTTCATAGCCGGGACCACCCATACCTGTACCTTTAGGATCACCGCCTTGAATCATAAAGCCATCAATAACGCGGTGAAAAATAAGATTATTATAAAAGCCCTTATTGGCTAAGTCAATAAAGTTTTTAGTCGTTTTAGGTGCCTTGTCTTCAAACAGTTCAATTTTAAAAGTACCCTTTGATGTTTCAAATACGGCGATACTATTTTTCTTGTCCATAGTTTGCTTAATCTCCTTTTGATTATCTGCCTTATTGCCTTGTTCGGCGGTACTGCCTGAACAGCCAACTATAAAGAGCAAATTTAGTGATATTGCTAGCATTACACACAGTAATAGCTTTTTACGCATATTTTATCCTCCCGGCTTAAAAACTCGGCTGGTTTATTCGTTATCTGACTTTTTTTCTGCCACAGCCAGTGCTACTACCTTATCTTCATCACCTGTCCGCATGATTTTGACACCCTGCGCATTACGGCTAAACACGGAAATTTCATCAATATCTGTACGAATAACAATACCTTCACTGGTAATAAGCATCAATTCTTGGTTGGGACGAACAATCTTAATGCCTACCACCTCACCGGTTTTTTCGGTGACTTTAAGGTTAATTACCCCTTTACCGGCGCGGGACTGATTACGGTATTCCGTAATCGGCGTACGCTTGCCGTAACCTTCTGAAGTTACCGTCAGAATTTCACCATCCCTTTTTAGCGTGTCAATTCCGACAACTACATCGCCTTTATGTAGGGTAATGCCTTTAACACCACGCGCAGTACGCCCCATAGAACGTACATCAGTTTCCGGGAAGCAAATGGCAAGACCGTCTTTGGTACCCATGACAACCTGATGATCACCAGTAGTCAGTTTAACTGCCATCAAATCATCATCATCATCAAGCGAAAGGGCAATTAGGCCGCCTTTACGGGTTGTATCAAATTCCATAAGCTCAGTCTTTTTAACGATACCTTTTTTGGTTCCCATAAATAGAAATTTGCGCTCAGAGAATTCGCGAATAGGAATGACCGCGGTAATCTTTTCGTTAGGCTCCAAAGGCAGCATATTGACAATTGCCGTGCCTTTCGCGGTACGGCTGGCTTCAGCAATTTCATAGCCTTTGACCCGATACACCCTGCCGCGGGTAGTGAAGAACATAATATTATTATGCGTAGTTGTAATAAATAAATGCTCAACAAAATCCTCTTCTTTAGTACCCATGCCTGTTACGCCCTTGCCGCCGCGTCTTTGATTGCGATAAGTATCGACAGGCAGGCGCTTAATATACCCGCCATGGGTCAGTGTAATGACAATATCTTCTTCCGCAATCAGATCTTCCATATTCAGTTTGGAAACGTCACTGGTAATAACCGTACGGCGTCCATCCGCAAAACGTTTTTTTACATCTAACAGTTCATCTTTAATAAGGCCCAGCACCTTCCGCTCATCGGCGAGTACGGACTCCAACCATTCAATGGTTTCTAAGATATCTTTATATTCTTGTTCAATTTTTTCGCGTTCCAGACCAGTCAAACGCTGTAATCTTAAATCAAGGATGGCCTGAGCTTGCTTTTCACTAAGGGCAAAACCCTCAATCAATGCTGCGCGGGCAATATCTACTGTTTTAGACTCACGAATAGTAGTAATAACCGCATCCAAATGGTCAAGCGCAATCTTGAGTCCTTCTAAAATATGCGCTCTAGCTTTAGCCTTTTCCAGCTCAAAGTTTGTCCGGCGAACAATTACATCTTTTTGATGCTCCAGATAATAATTGAGCACCTCATAGAGATTGAGTACACGGGGATGACCCTTAACCAATGCCAGCATAATAATACCAAATGCATCCTGCAATTGTGTATGCTTATACAGCTGATTAAGAACAACATCCGGATTGACGTCACGCCTTAGTTCAATAACAATGCGCATACCTTTACGGTCACTCTCATCTCTAAGATCAGTAATGCCGTCAACGGTTTTATCACGCACTAATTCAGCGATTTTCTCCACTAATCTGGCTTTATTGACCTGATAGGGAATTTCTGTTACCAAAATGCGGTTTTTGCCGTTAGACATTTTTTCAATACGCGCCTGCGCCCGCATTTTTACTACACCACGGCCTGTGGTATAGGCCAGCTTAATTCCTTCCTGCCCTAATATAAGGCCACCTGTTGGAAAGTCTGGTCCCTTGATAACCATCATAAGCTCTTGCAGAGTTGTATCAGGCTTATCAATCATTAACACCAAGGCATCTACCACTTCGCCCAAATTATGCGGCGGAATATTAGTCGCCATCCCAACCGCAATCCCGGCAGAACCATTTACCAATAAATTTGGTATTTTAGCCGGCAGTACTAACGGTTCCTTTAATGATTCATCATAGTTTGGCCCAAAGTCTACAGTATTTTTCTCAATATCCTCCAGCATAGACTCTGCAACCCGCGACATACGCACTTCTGTATAACGCATAGCCGCCGCCGAATCTCCATCCACTGAGCCAAAATTCCCATGACCATCCACCAATAAATATCTGGTGGAAAAATTCTGCGCCATACGTACGGTTGCGTCATATACCGAACTATCACCATGCGGATGATACTTACCAAGTACTTCACCAACAATACGCGCCGATTTTTTATAGGCCTTATTAGGCGTCATCCCTGCCTCATGCATGGCATATAAAATCCGGCGATGCACAGGCTTTAATCCGTCTCGCACATCTGGAAGCGCCCGCATAACAATAACGCTCATGGCATAATCGATGTACGAATTTTTCATTTCATCTTCAATGCGTACAGGTAAAACCTTACCTAAACCAAAATCCACACTCTCACCTCAATACCCTTTGTGGGAATATGCTATAAATTTATCTTCTAAAAGCTTATTATACCACATTAATGCCATTTGTATGTAGAAAAATTCCTCATTGTTGACAATGAATTAATTTATACTTTTTAGCTAAACCTATTGTTTTTGGTATATTTCGACAAATATATGCAGGTATTTGGCAAATTATGTTGAAATATATAATTGCTAAGCGTTTTAAAATAATCTAGAAGTGAGGAACATTCTGGGCAAATAAAAAAATAGCTCTAATTATCAAGTGTGAAATGTTTACTTTCTTTTATTAAAATAGATAAACTATTAGTTAAGAGGTAGTTATTATGAAGTCACATAGGCTTAAAAATAACTCTATTGAACCAACAGAAGAATATAAAGACATTATTGAAAATGCACCTGATGTTATTTGCCGGGTTGATAAAATGCTTTGCCTAACATATATAAATCCTATTATCAAGGAACTCATTGGGATTGAACAACATAATCTTATCGGTAAACCCATTGCCTCTCTTACCTTTGGCGGGGAAAACTATACTGCCATATGGCTGGAAAACCTACAAAAGGTATTTGCCGCCAAACAAAAATTATTTTTTAAAGCACCTTGTATTTATAAAGGTAATACCTACTATTTTCAAGTTTATATGAGCCCTGCCCTGGATAGTAATGGCTTGGTCGAATCGGTTATTTGCGTGTCCCGCAATATTACTGAACAAAAGCAGTTTGATGCGGAATTAGCTAGGCTTGACCGCCTTAATCTTGTTGGAAAAATTGCGGCCAGCATCGGCCATGAGGTACGTAATCCCCTAACAACAGTGCGCGGTTTTTTGCAAATGCTTGATAAACGCGAAAAAACTAACAAAAACCATGAATATTATCAAATGATGATTGGTGAATTAGATAGGGCCAACGCATTACTTAGTGAGTTTTTAACTCTAGCCAAAGATAAACCGCTATTACTAAAGCCTGCTAATCTAAATTCTATTATTACTTCCATTTACCCGCTGCTTAAGGCAGACGCCCGAGCAAATAACAAAGACCTTACGCTTAAGCTGGATACTATCGATAATATCTTACTTGATGAAAAAGAAATTCGCCAACTTATCTTTAATATAGTTCAAAATGGCATAGAAGCCTCTCCACCCAATAGTATTGTAACTATTCGGACCTTTATGAATAAAAAAAATGTAGTGTTGGCAATTGAAGATTTTGGTACAGGTATACCACAGCCTATACTAGAAAAACTTGGCACCCCTTTTCTTACTACTAAGGAAAATGGCACAGGGCTAGGCCTGGCTGTCTGCTATAAAATAGCAAAAAATCACAATGCTGTGATCTCCCCCTCTACAGGCGCTAATGGAAGTACGTTTTATGTAAAATTCGAAAAATGTTCTCTGTAAATAAAACGCTATGCGTTTTTAAAACAATAAGAAAGTGAGTAACGTTTCGACTATTTACAGAAAAGCAAACTATAGATTAATCACGCGAAATGTTATACTTTCTATATTGTAAAAAAGTGGGATGCCAAAGACATCCCACTTTTTTATTTTGCCTTTATTTCAGCACATCCCACAGCTGTTTACCAATAAGCACTACTGACATGGTAATAAACATTGGCCGCACATAGGCCGCACCTTTGGTAATAGCCACACGTGAGCCGGCCATTGCGCCAAAAACCATCGATATACCCATTGTTATGCCATAACTATAGTTAATCAATCCTAAATAACCAAAGCTAAGTACTGCCGCAATATTGCTGGCAAAATTGAGGGCTTTGGCATTACCGGCAGCTACCACAAAATCAAAACCTATCAGCAAAAAGGAAAAAATCAAAAATGATCCGGTGCCTGGTCCAAAAAATCCGTCATAAAAGCCAAAGGCAAAGGCAGCTAAACCGCTAAGTATGGCAACTCTTTTGGTCATACCGCCATAAGTGGATTCTGAGCCCCAGTCTTTCTTAAAAAAAGTATAAATAGTTACAAGTACCAGCATTACAACTACCAGCGGCTTTAAAAAATTGGGGGGAATTAGCTGTACGGTATAAACGCCTAGTACTGAGCCAATAAAATCAATAGGAAACAAGTACTTTACCAAAGCAAAATTAATTTTACCTGAACACAAAAATGACAGCGTACTTGTCAGACTACCCATTACGGAAGCCATTTTATTAGTGCCTAACGCAAATTGCGGCGGCATGCCTGTCATCATTAGCGCAGGCAGGGAAATAAGCCCGCCCCCGCCAACAGCAGCATCAATAAACGCCGCAATAAAACCTGATGCTAATAAAAACATCAGCGTATATATATCTACCGTTCCAAATAAATCCATATACTTTCTCCTTGTCTAACAATTATTAAAGGCCATTATTAACAAAAGACTGAATAATAAAATTTTTAAACTTCCGTACAGCTGGCGACATATACCGATCCTTAACCCACGCCACTTCGATAATACGGTGGCACTCTTGACCGGCAATAGGCAAAAAACAAATATTTGCATCATCCAGCCCCATAATATGAGGAATAAGCGCTACCCCAAGCTTTGCTTCCACAAAGCCGGCGAGCGTCAAAATTTCTTCCCCTTCAAAAGCAATATTAGGCGTAAAACCTGCCGCCCCGAAATATTGCTCGGCTAAAATTCTCAGGCCATAGTTTTTTTTCACCGTAATAATCGGCTCTGCGGCGATTTCTTCAAGCCGGATACTGCTCTGGCCGGCCAGTCTGTGCCCTTTATGCACAGCAATAAACAACTCTTCTTTAAACAAAGGCGCCCAGTCAATGCTTTCTTTATTGTTCCCCGGCGAACACAAACAAAGATCAATTTCTCCGGCCTCTAACTGCTCCAGCAAAAAATTACTGGCATTTTGTGATAACCTAAATTGAATGCCCGGATATTTTTCACGAAACCTGCCGACAAGCTGGGGAATTATATTGCTGCCCATCGAATGAATAAAGGCAATCGAAACTGTACCAAAATCAGGATCTAATAAATCATGAACTTCCTTTTTTCCTTTTTCTACTTCTTGCAAGGCTCGCTCCACATGTCGCAAAAAAATCACTCCATAGTGATTTAATATTACACTCTTACCTTGCCTTTTAAATAAGGGAAAACCCAGTTCTTCTTCTAAACGACATATTGAGCGGCTCAGTGCCGGCTGAGATATGGATAATTGCTCTGCGGCTTTGGTAATATGCTGCAGTTTAGCCACCATTCGAAAAGATTCTAGCTGATGCCATTCCATAATACATCAACCTTTCTAAATTATACTATTTTATATAACTAATTTGCATTAATTTTATATAAAATATGCATTGGAAACATATATAAATTTGCGTTATGATTTAAACAGAAAGAAGGATGATCTATGAAAAAATATATTCAAAAAGATGACGTTCAGTATTGGCAGACAATTTTTTCGCTGTTTTTAGGCAGCTTTGTTACTTTTGCCATATTTTATTGCACACAGCCACTTATCCCCATCTTTTCTAAGGAATTTGACATTATGCCGGCGACAGCCAGCTTATCAGTATCTTTCCCCACAGCCTGCATGGCGCTCTTTATGTTAGTAATGGCCTGGCTGTCTGACGCCAAGGGCCGTAAAATGATTATGACAATCTCCTTAGTTGGTTCTACAACGCTGGCCGTTCTCAGTGCGTTTTGCACCAATTTTACCTTGCTGTTATTTATTCGCGCCCTGCAGGGTATAATGCTTGCAGGTTTTCCCGGCATCGCTATGGCCTACATCAACGAGGAGTTTCATCCAAGCTGCGTAGCTCTGGTAATGGGCATATATGTAAGCGGTACCTCAATCGGAGGCCTGCTAGGCCGTTTAATTGTCAGTACCTTATCCGATTTTTTTTCCTGGCATATTGCCCTTGCCGTATTATCTGTCATTACTTTACTAAGCAGTCTGTATTTCTGGTTTCATTTACCTACTTCACAAAATTCTACGCCGCATAAAGATTCCTTGCCGCAGATTTTAGCCGGCCTTCAGGCAAAGCTGCGAGATTCCCATTTACTGCCCCTTTATTTTATGGGTTTTATTTTACTTGGCAGCTTTGTCGCCTTATATAATTATATTGGTTATCCCTTAATGGCCGCACCTTATAATCTCAGCCAAACAATCGTTGGCTTTATCTTTCTCGTTTATTTATGCGGCACATTTAGCTCTACGTTTATGGGAAAATTAGCCGGAAATATTGGCAATGCCAAAGTCCTGTGTCTTGGTATCATCATTATGTTTGCTGGTGTGCTAATCACCTTAGCCGCCAGTCTACTCGTTAAAATCACAGGAGTGGCTATTTTTACCTTTGGCTTTTTTGGCAGCCACGCAGTAGCCAGCGGCTGGGTAGGCCAGTGCGCCAAAAAAGGCAAAGCACAAGCATCCTGTCTTTATCTTATGTTTTTCTATCTTGGTTCAAGCATCCTCGGCGCAGCCGGCGGAAAATTTCTTACCTGGCTGGGCTGGCCTGGTGTAGTGCTCCTGATATCAGCTTTTCTTATGCTCGGACTGATAATTTCGGGTGCGCTGCTGTTACGTGAAACCGGATACCTAGTTCATGCCAAACAAAATAACCTGTCACAGCATTCCCTATAAATATATTTTTACCCCGCCTTTTATCGGCGGGGTATTTTTATATCAGCCTATAATATCAGCCAATAATCCTTTTCTTAGCATAATATAGGAAATTGAACGATCATACTTAAAAACTGGAATGCGCCTAATCGCCAAAGTATCTGTAAACATAGCATTACCCTGCCTTACCGAAAAACCAGCCTTATAGCCACACTTATGCACCAGCTGCAGCGTGCTGTGCTGATAGCTGCCGCAGGGGTAGGCAATAAAATCAACATTCTTGCCAAGCATTTGTTCAAGTACTGCCTTTGACTGTGAAAGTTCCCCCATTGCCTCCTCTGGTTGTAATTCTCCCAAAGAACGATGCGTAACAGTATGCGAGCCAATTCCCATACCGGCTGCATCCATTTCCCTGATTTGGGCTGCTGTTACCCGATTTTTCTGACCTATGATCCCCGTAATGATATAAAAGCTTGCTTTAAGATTATATTTTTCTAAGATAGAAAACGCATTAGTATAATTATCCAAATAGCCGTCATCAAACGTAATAAACACGGGCTTGTTTGGCATTGGAGCCAGTTCATTAGTTAGACGGCATCTTATATCGTCTAGTGAAAGGGTATGATAGCCATGCTGAGCCAAGTATTCCATATCCTTAGAAAATCGCTCAGTACTTACCGTCAAACTATCATTATCTTGGCCTACCTTGTGATAAAGCAAAATAGGCACACTGCGCACTAAATGCCTGATAACATCATAATTAGCAAATGCACCCGCACCAATTGCCGTAGCCGCTGATACACCAGCGCCCACCAAGAACTGCCGTCTGCTTATTATCATACTGCTCGTCTCCCATATTCCAATAATTCGACATCTACTTTTTATTATACTAAAAAAATTGCTAAGTTCCATGGATAATATAGGAAATCTGTTTTAGACGCTAATACTATCTAACCTTTTAAACAATTTACTGTAATTAGCTAATTTTTCTTTATCATCAATTCTAACGCCTGAATTATAGAAAATAACATTGCCCTTACCTTCATTGATGGTTTGCATTTTTTCTAAATATCTTTTTAAATTTTTTATAGTACCCATATTGCCGTCAATTATTGCCGTATGTACAGGCAGTAACTTTCTAAACATGTCCTTATAAAACGAAAAATGAGTACAGCCCAGCACAATAGTCTCATACTGCCTTAAATCAAACTGCGACAACTGCTCTTCTAGATAAGGCAAAACAACCTCATCTCTAAACTCAATTTTTTCCGCAAATTGGACCAAGCCGGGCAGCGGCAGCAAATCAACAATATGTCTATTATCTAATTTTGTAATCAAATTTTTTAGTTTTTTTTCTTTTAGGGTTAATGCCGTAGCCGTTACCAGAACTCTTTTATTCACGTTCTTATTTTTTTCGACAGCTGGTTTTACCGCAGGTTCCATGCCAATAATAGGAATATCATATTTAACCCTTAAATCTTCGATTGCTACGCTTGTCGCGGTATTACACGCAATAACCACCGCTTTAACCTGCTGCTTGACAATAAAATCTACCGCCGCAAAAATATATTTTTTCACTTGGTCTTTTGGCTTGGGCCCATACGGAACATTTAATGTATCTGCGTAATATACATAATCCTCATTTGGTAATATTTTTAAAGCGTCATGCAGTACTGTAATACCGCCGACACCAGAATCAAAAAAACCTATTTGCATTTCGATTCCTCCAATAAAATTGCGGCGAACATTTCAATACGCCGATATGCTTACATACAAAATTGTACCAGCGATTGTGGCTCAAGTCAAAAACTGGACTCAAACTTTATATGGATGATTACGTACTTGTTAAAAAGTTGCATGTTGGTTATTATTATAGAAGATAGGACTTAAAAAAATAAAAGATATGGGGGAATTGTGGTGATTATGACAATTCAATAGACAAAATACGCTTTATCATAAGAAAAAGGAGGATATGTCATGAATTATAAGGAATTAATGGAAAACGCACGTAGTTGTATTGGAAGTTACTGCAAGGCCTGTCCGGTCTGCAATGGCCTTGCCTGCAAAAACACCATTCCCGGTCCTGGAGCAAAGGGCGTTGGCGATACAGCCATTCGCAACTATCAGAAATGGCAGGAAATTCGCGTCAACATGGATACAATATGTGAAAGCAGACTAGTAGACACAACTCTCAATTTATTTGGTCAGACCTTCAAATACCCCTTCTTTGCCGGACCTGTCGGCGCGGTAAATATGCACTACAGTGATAAACTTAACGATATGACTTATAATGATCTGCTGGTTTCAGCCTGCCAAGAAAATGGCATAGCCGCATTTACCGGTGACGGGGTAAATCCAAAAGTCATGGAAGGTGCTGCCGCGGCCATCGCTAAGGTCAATGGCTGTGGTGTTCCTACTATTAAGCCATGGAATATGGATATAATCAACGAAAAAATGCAGCTGGTACATAAAGCAGGCGTTTTCGCTGTTGCTATGGATATAGATGCAGCAGGCTTGCCGTTCTTAAAAAATATGACCCCGCCGGCTGGCGCCAAATCAATGGACGAGCTTCGCCGCATTGCCGAAATTGCCGGTGTGCCGTTTATTATCAAAGGGATTATGAGCGCAAAAGGTGCATTAAAAGCCAAAGCAGCAGGCGCAAAAGCAATTGTTGTTTCCAATCATGGCGGCAGAGTACTTGATCAGTGTCCGTCAACCGCCGAAGTACTGCCAGAAATTGTCCAAGCGGTCGGACAGGATATGAAAATCCTCGTTGATGGCGGTATTCGTTCCGGTACAGATATTTTCAAGGCGCTGGCCCTTGGCGCCGACGGTGTTCTAATCTGCCGTCCGTTTGTAACAGCTGTGTATGGCGGTGAAAAGGAAGGCGTAAAGATCTATATTGAAAAACTGGCCGAAGAATTAAAAGATACCATGAATATGTGCGGCGCCTTTAGCCTAAGTGAAATTACAAAAGATATGGTACGCATATAAACCGCTAGTATACAAACAAACAGGAGCGAGAACGCATTTTGGCGTCTCGCTCCTGTTTTATCTTGTATTCCACACAAAAAAATTTATATATCCAAATTTCTTACCCTTGCTGCATTATCCTCAATAAACTTTCTGCGCGGTTCAACCTTATCGCCCATCAGTATTGAGAAGATTTCATCAGCAGCAATAGCATCATCCAAATGTACCTGAAGAATAGTACGACCTTCCGGATTCATGGTCGTTTCCCATAGCTGCTCGGGATTCATTTCACCAAGGCCTTTGTAGCGCTGCACTGAAATGCCTTCACGGCCAATGCGGTTTAAGAGCTGGTCCATTTCAGCATCACTATAAAGATACCAATGCTCGCGGCCTTTTTTGATAAGATACAGCGGCGGCTGGGCAATATAAACACGTCCTAATTCAATAAGCGGCTGCATATACCGATAAAAGAAGGTTAATAACAGTGTGCGAATATGCGCACCGTCAACATCAGCATCTGTCATAATTATAATCTTGCCGTAACGACTCTTGGTTATATCAAATTCCTCGCTGATACCATTACCGAATGCCGTAATCATAGCGCGGATTTCTTGACTGCCCAGTATTCTGTCAAGCCTGGCTTTTTCTACATTGAGAATCTTCCCTCGAAGCGGGAGTATTGCCTGAAAACGTCGATCGCGTCCCTGTTTAGCGGAGCCGCCGGCCGAGTCACCTTCTACCAGATAGATTTCACATTGTTCCGGATCCTTGATGGAACAATCAGCTAGTTTACCAGGCAGCGCACTTACTTCCAGTGCACTTTTCCTTCTGGTAAGCTCGCGCGCTTTCCGCGCCGCTTCCCGCGCCCTTGATGCCATAATGGTTTTTTCAATAACCTTTCTGGTTACTGCCGGATTTTCTTCAAAAAATTCATTTAAACCTTCAGAAAGAATGGCATCCACCACACCGCGCACTTCACTATTGCCAAGCTTGGTTTTAGTTTGTCCTTCAAACTGAGGCTCTTCCAGCTTAATACTAATTACTGCGGTCAGGCCTTCACGAATATCCTCACCACTAAGGTTATCATCATTTTCTTTCAGCAGATTGGCTTTGCGGGCATAATCATTTACCGCTCTGGTCAGCGCAATCTTAAAGCCCGCCAAATGGGTTCCGCCTTCATGCGTATTAATATTATTAACAAAACTAAAAATATTTTCGACATAACCATCGTTATATTGCATAGCAATTTCGGCAATTGTCGTATCCTTGGACCCTTTTACATAAATAGGAACTGGATGAATGGCCTCTTTAGTTTTATTAAGATGCTCGACAAACGAAACAATACCACCTTCATAATGAAACTCGGCTGAATCGCTTGTACGCTCATCGGAAAGTGTAATCCGGATGCCGCGGTTTAAAAAGGACAGCTCTCTAAGCCGCTGCTTCAAAGTATCAAAACTATACACCGTTTCCTCAAAAATCTCGGGATCAGGCTTAAAAGTAGTCGTAGTGCCAGTTTCGCTGGTTTCACCGATGATTTTTAGAGGCTGCACAGTATTACCGCAGGCAAAATCAATCTCATGAATTTTACCATTCCTTTTTACTTGCACCTTCATACTGGTACTAAGCGCATTTACGACTGAAACGCCCACACCATGAAGTCCCCCTGAAACCTTATAGCCCCCGCCGCCAAATTTGCCGCCGGCATGAAGTACTGTAAGCACTACTTCAACCGCCGGTTTGCCTGTTTCATGCATGTCTACAGGAATACCGCGGCCATTATCCTTGACGGTAATACTGTTATCCTGACGAATAATTACATCAATTTTGTCGCAGTATCCTGCCATAGCTTCATCAATACTATTATCAACTACCTCATATACCAGATGATGAAGTCCTCTGGCCGAAGTACTGCCAATATACATGCCCGGACGCTTACGAACAGCTTCCAGACCTTCCAATACTTGAATTTGCCCGGCATCGTAACTGCCATTTACCGTTATATCTTCATTATCGCTCATAGCAACCCCCAACCTTATACTTCGCACTTACTCTATATTTTCAAAAACATTACCGGCCCTTTTTTTAAGTGTAAGTGATGAAATAGCTGACAAGTAAACTACTTCATCGGCAATAACAATGCTTTTGGCATTATTATCAGATATATCAATTACTAATTTATTAGCCCGCATATTTTCCAAAAAATCATTATTTATGTTTGATTTTACCATTTTTAAATCAGCAATGGCAACTACATTTTTAAGCAGTACAACTGTGTCAGCGCCCAGATGTAAAAACATGCTTTTTCCTCCTAATTTTACTCAACGTAGCCTCTAGTATTTCTTCGGTAATTGCCTCAGGTTTCATACAGGTAATTAGCATGGATAAAGTAACAAGTGTCATTTTATCAGGCTTGTCTGCTGAATTTTTGATAATAGGCAATAAACTTGCTACCACATGATTTTTCGCATCATCATATTCATAAGGCGTACACTTCAGATATTGATTTAGTTCATGATATTTAAGCCACGGCGCCTCCCTCAGCAAAGCCCTTATTTCAGCCAAAAGTTTACTCCGTCGTTTGCGATCACAAACCGTACAATATAGCTCACCTGGCGCACATAATGTAAGGCAATTGGTACATGTATGCCAATGTCCTATTTTTTTTATTTTTTTGAGGGACATATCTTTTTTTATAATGCGGGATAATTTTTCCCGTAGCTCTCCATTTTGTGAAACATTCACAATTTCTTCAACTGCGATAATTTCGGTATTATCTAGCTTGGCTAGACGAATATCCGGCAGAGCTTCTGTACTAGGCTCAGCTTCATTTCGGCAGTCCTTCAGGCTTCCAGCCTGAAAACGTATATCACTTATCAGCTTTTCACCAATAAAATCATTAATTTTAGTAATAATACCATGTTTCATCATGGATAAATGATGACACCATGATGAATTTACCACAGTAACAACAATAATACCATATTCTATTTTAGTTGGACAAGAATGTTTACCAATTTCATCCCCAACTATTTCTCCCCAATGGGTTATCGCCGACTGCTGATTATATTTATGTTTAACACCCCACTGCTTAAGTGCGGCAGATAAGATAGTTTTTACTGTATCCATAGCATCACTCCGCTACATGTCCATTATTTACATAATAATATTTTCCCTGTTTAATCTCAGGAAAGTATTTTTCATCGGTAGCAGTAATAAATGTTTGTATGCGATCTTTAATAAAATATAACAGCTGCGTTCGCCGCTGTTCATCAAGCTCACTCATTACATCATCAAGTAATAAGACCGGATAATCCCCTGTTTCAGACTTGATAAACTCAAGTTCAGCCAGTTTTAAGGCCAGTACCCCTGTACGCTGCTGCCCCTGCGAACCAAAATTACGTAAATTTATCCCGTTTACCGTAAAAACTAAGTCATCCCGATGCGGACCAAAACCAGTACTTCCTCGTAGTATATCATTATCTCGCGAGCTTAGCAATTTATGCAAAATAGCTTGCTGTAATTCTCCGCAATCTTTTAAGATTTCCGCATCGTCTAAATTATGTACAGCATACTGTACCACCAAGTTTTCCTTACTGTCAGTGATTTTCCGATGCATCAAATTAGCCAGCATTGTCAGTTTTTTTACCGCCGCCAGCCTTTTTATAATAATAACCGCTGCCAGCTGAGCTAGCTGTTCGTCCCAAGCTTCCAGCAAACTGCTGTTTTCACGGCGCTCGCGAATTTTCTTTAATAAATTATTACGCTGGGCCAGCACGCGATTATATTTTAATAGCTGCTGATAATAAGCGGGACTGGCCTGAGAAATTTCTAAATCCAAGAAATGCCGCCTGGCCGCCGGCATGCCTTTAATGAGCATCAGATCTTCCGGTGAAAATAGAACCACATTTAATGAGCCCATTAAATCACGCGGCTTGATTGGATGACCATTATAAACAATTTCTTTAATACATCTCGTATTAAGCGGTTTGAGCTGAAGGGAAAGCTCATTTTCTACCCCAATACGTGAAAAGCCAATATTTATCAGGCATGAAGCCTGCTGCCAGCTGACTAATTCATTATCTATGCTGGTGCGATGTGAACGTCCCATCGCGCTAAAATAAATGGCCTCTAAAATATTAGTTTTCCCCTGGGCATTACAGCCTAAAAAAATATTTATATTTTGAGTAAACACTAATTTTAAGTTTACATAATTACGAAAATTATGTAGTTTTAGCGCGTTCACTCGCATGATGCTGTCTTATTCATGAACAACCTTCCAGCTGCCCAGCCCCTCAATTGCAATAACATCACCCGCCTGAACCTTTTTGCGGCGCTCAGCCGCCACAACACCGTTTATCAGTATCAGACCATCTTCCATAAGCAGTTTAACCTGCCCGCCGGATTCTACAACACCTGCCCATTTTAAAAACTGATCTAAGTGAATAGTTTCTGTAGTAATTGCAACTTCTTCCAAAAAAATCACTCCTTTTTCTTAGGCTGTACGCACCGGGGTAATAATATAAGTATAGCTTGAATCGTCAATAGGCTGTACACATGCCGGACTGAGCGGAGTATTCAATGAAAATAATAGCTGATTGCTGCTGATGTTTTTCAAGATATCTGTAATATATTTAGCATTAAAAGCAATTTCTAATTCATTACCGGTAATAGAAGCTGCTACTGTTTCATAAGCTTTACCTATATCTGGGTTATTTGAAGTAATTACCACATTGTCATTTTTAAAGAATATCTTTATAACATTGTAATCGCCATCACGGGCTAAGAGCGAAATTCTTTCCACCGCATCAAAAAAACTGCTGGTATCAATTTTGACTGTTGTAACAAAACTTGGCGGAATCACTTTATTATAATCAGGATATTGCCCCTCAATTAACCTCGATATTATGTAAACATTATCAAATTGAAAAGAAACCTGATTTTTATGCCAGGAAATAGTAACATCAACAGGTGTTTCTGATGTTAGTAAGCGAGCCAGTTCTGCTAGAATTTTAGCAGGAATAATCATGTGAATATTCTCTTCAGTGGCTGCGTCTTGTCCAAAATTATCAAGTTGATCCACTTTTAGAGCTAATCGATGTGTATTGGTAGCGACCATACTGATTTTGAAACCATCTGTTGTTAGATAGCAGCCTGTGAATATCGGCCGGGCTTCATCGGTCGCACAGGCAAATACCGTTCGTTTAATCAGTTCTTTTAAAACATTGTCTTTCAATACCAACTTATTGCTGCTTGGCAGTGGTTTTAATACAGGAAATTCTTCTACTGGTAGACTTAGTAAATTAAACTGAGCTGAGTTAGAATTAATCTGAATGGTCTTGTCAACATTATCAGTGGATATTTCAACAGTATCCCCAGGAAGTTTACGGACAAGTTCCTGAAAATAGCGTCCTGATAAAATTACGGTGCCTGGTTCAGTAATTTCAGCATGAATAATACAGCTAATGCCAATTTCGTAGTCATTGGCCTGTAATTCTAATTTACCATTGCTTGCAGTTAAATAGATACCTGTCAAAATTGGCATTGTATTTTTACTGGCAATGGCTTTTTGTACTGTTTGTACAGCAATAGCCAACTGGTCTTTGGCGCAGGATATTTTCATTTTTTACCTCCATCAGCATTTAGAATATATTATTACTATTTTATACATAGATATATAAATAATAGTAATAATAGTAGTAGGCGCTGTTAATATGTTGATAAATGTGTAGAACATTTATACAATGTGCAATGTCAATGTGTATAATGTGTTAATAAAGTATAGGGCACTTATCAACATATTAACAGATATTTTGTGTTGATAAGATACCCACATTTCATCTACAGAGTAGTCAAGCCTTTACAAACAGAGTTATACACAGGAGTGTTACTAAGCATTCTCAATGCGTTTAATCAGTTCTTTAATAGTATTGCACAATTTATTGTCTTCATTTCGTTCACGCGTAATTTTGTCATGCGCATGGATTACGGTGGTATGATCGCGTCCACCAAACATTTCTCCAATCCGTGGCAGCGAGGTATCCGTAAGCTCACGGCACAAATACATAGCAATTTGCCTTGGGTATGTGACATTTCGTGTGCGTTTTTTAGCTAACAAATCATCAATCTTTATTTTGAAATAAGAAGAGACAACTTCTTGTATGAGTTCCATCGTAACTTGTTTGGGGCTGCCGTTAGGCAGGATATCTTTTAGGGCTTCTGTGGCCAGATTAATGTCAATGGTTTGTGACGCCAGGGAGGCATAGGCCATAACTCTAATTAAAGCGCCTTCTAATTCACGGATATTATTATCAATACGGCTGGCAATATACACCATGACGTCATTTGGTACACTGAAGTTTTCGAGCAGGGCTTTTTTGCGTAAAATTGCAATACGCGTTTCTAAATCAGGGGGCTGGATATCAGTAATTAATCCCATCTGAAACCGGGAACGCAAACGATCTTCTAGGGTTTGTATTTCACGCGGCGGCCGGTCACTGGAGATAATAATTTGCTTATTGGCTTCATGCAAGGTATTAAATGTGTGGAAAAATTCTTCTTGCGTGTGCTCCTTTTTGGATAAAAATTGAATATCATCAACTAATAAGACATCAATATTGCGGTATTTTTGGCGAAAACTTTCTGGTTTGCCGTCACGTAGGGAATTAATCAGCTCATTAGTAAATTTTTCACTGGAAATGTAGACAACTTTTAGTTTGGGATGATTCTGCAGGATACGATGTCCGATGGCATGCATCAGATGGGTTTTGCCGAGACCTACACCGCCATAAAGAAACAGCGGATTATATACTTCAGCAGGGGATTCAGCCACTGCCTGGGAAACGGCATGCGCAAAGCGATTTGAATTACCTACCACAAAGGTTTCAAATACATATTTAGGATTAAGAATAACCTGGGAATCTTCGTTCGGTAATATTTTAGCTGTATTTTGTTCGGTAATAGTATTTTGCTGTATAGGTGCAGGATTGTCTTGCGAGATAGGCTGCGTGTATTCAATAGGCAAGGCTGTAGGAGAATAGGGAGCTTGTAAAATAGTATCTTCAGGCGCTGACAAAAGGTTGGGGCCTGCAGCGTCTGGTACTTCCTCTTCTTCTTCTAAATTTAAGCTGGTAAATTTAATTTTTACCGGTTTTTGTACCACTTGTTCGACCGCGCTTAGGATTTGCGTCATATATTTAGTTTCCAGCCATTCTTTCATAATCGACCGCGGAGTGCCAATTTCCAGCTGATCATCTGTTAGTGATAGTGCCACTGTGCCTTCAAACCATGTATCAAACAGCGGTTTGATAATTTGTCCGGCAAGCTTGTTTAGTACTTGCTCCCATATTGCCGTGAGCTGCACGTTGTCCATAGAGTAATCCTTCCTTTATTTAAAAAATGTATTAACAGTATCAACATTCAGAGACAAACCACTTATCCACAAAGTTATTAACAGCTGTTGATAAGTGGATATATAATTATGGAAACAAACGAAAAAAAAATACAACAGCGGGATCTTTTGGCTAACCGCAACCTTGTATTTATGAAGGATGGCAATACTTATTAACTATTGTGGATAAGATTGTGAATAAGTGAGTATTTTTGTTGATAAAACGCTAAAAAATGTTTATATTATAAAAGATGTGTCTAAAATGTGGATAAGTATTATAATTTATATTAACAAAAAGATTGCAAGTTATCAACATTTTTTTCTGTTATTGTGTATAAAAATGTAAATAGGTGAATCAAAATGAACATGTTAGGCAACCGGCTTAATTATTTTTCTAAATTAGTGCAATAATGTAGTATTTATCTATATGAAGCTTTTATATTCTATAGGGTTTTTCTTGACACTGCAGGTTGTCTAGTCTATAATTTGTAATAGTTAAAATTGACTATTTTAACATGGGAGTTTCCGCGTATTAGGCAAGGAGGTGTCAATAGATGAAACGTACGTATCAACCAAATACATTATGGAAAAAAAGAACTCATGGTTTTCGTGAACGTATGAAGACCAAAGGTGGCCGTTTAGTTTTGAAAAAAAGACGTGCTAGAGGCAGAAAAAAACTGTCTGCATAATAGGCCGCCTCTGTGGCCTATTTTTCGCAGTAAGATGGAGATTGTTTTTAAAGGATGAATAAATATCCTAAATGTAAGTTATCAAAAAAAATAAAGCTAAAGAATAACACCAATTTCCAAGCTGTTTATAAAGCAGGCCGATCATTTGCCAATAAAATGGCAGTCCTATATGTCATGCCTGCCGAAGCCGGTAAAGGTCATATTGGCTTTGCTGCAGGCAAACGGCTGGGCTGTGCAGTTGTGCGCAACCGTGTTAAGAGATTGCTTCGTGAAGCATATCGTTTGAATCAACATCGTATTCGCTTAGATTATGATTTGATATTAGTTGGTAGGCAGCGGGCGGTAGGAGCTGACTATGCTAGTGTGGCTAAGGCGTTTTTAGACTTATGCAGTCGGTCCCACATTTTAAAATAAAGAGGGCTTTTTATGATAAAAAAAATACTTATTTTTATCATTACACTGTATCGGGTTTATATTTCGCCGTTAAAACCTCCTACTTGTCGTTTCGTGCCTACTTGTTCTGAGTATGCTATAATGGCTATTGAAAAATATGGGGTACTGCGCGGCATGGTTAAGGCAATATGGCGAATTTTGCGCTGTAATCCGTTTTGCCGTGGAGGACATGATCCTGTTTAGATATACTTTTTATCTTCTAAGAAAGTATAATATTTCGGGGATATACGTTTATAGTTTGTTTAGCTAAAATCACCGAAAAATTACTTACTTTCTTGTAGTTTTAAAAACGCAGAGCGTTTATTTATTTGGTAAGGAGTGAGATTTTGTTCGATACATTTATAGTTTTTCCTTTGCAGACAATACTCAATCTGTTTTACAATGTAACAGTTTCTTTTGGTCTGGCTAATTATGGAATAGCTATTATTTTAATGACCTTAGTTATTAAGGCTTGTTTGGCACCGCTTACTTATAAATCAGTAAAGTCGATGAAGGCTATGCAGGATATACAGCCGAAAATGAAAGAGCTGCAAACAAAGTATAAGAGCGACCCGAAAAATATGAATATCGAATTGGCAAAGCTTTATAAAGAAGCAGGGGTGAACCCGTTAGCTGGATGTTTGCCAATGATTATACAAATGCCATTTTTGATTGGGATATTTTACGCTATTCGCGATTTCCAGTATGTCCAGGAACCCAGTTTTTTATGGATGCAAAACTTAGCAAACCCTGATCCTTATTATATTTTGCCGCTATTATCTGCAGCAACTACATTTCTTCAATCCAAGCAAACTACGAGTTCTGACAATCAGCAAGCTAAGATGATGTTATATATTATGCCGCTATTTATCGGCTACATAAGCATTAACTTTTCTGGTGGCTTAGTATTGTATTGGGTAGTGAGCAATATATTCCAGATCGGACAGCAATGGTTTATGTACCGCGATACGGCTCAGGTGTAGAGGAGGCTTGTCTATGATTTCTGTAGAGAAGAGTGGTAAGACTGTGGAAGAAGCGATTGAGTCAGCAGTCTTAGAGCTGGGTGTAGACCGTGAGAAAGTTGATGTACAGGTGCTTGAAACACCAAGTAAAGGCTTTTTGGGCTTTGGCGGTAAATTAGCAAAAGTTCTTGTTACCGTAAAAAAAGTCGATGCTTCGGCAGTAGCCAGAGAGTTCTTGCAAAAGGTATTTGATACTATGCAGCTTACTGTTACTGTGGAAAAAATAAATAAAGAAGATCACGTTATTTTTGATTTGCGTGGAAATGATTTGGGTGTGTTAATCGGTAAGCATGGACAAACATTAGATGCGCTGCAGTATTTGACGAATTTGGCTGCTAATCGTGATGCCGATGACCGCGTGCGGATTATTCTTGACGTAGAAGATTATCGTAAACGCCGGGAAGAGACCTTGGCAAATTTAGCGCTGCGGCTAGCGGATAAGGTAAAACGCCGTGGTGAAAGGGTGTCGTTAGAGCCAATGAGTCCACATGAGCGCAAAATTATCCATATGGCACTGCAGGAAGATCACCGTATTGTTACATATAGCGAAGGTGATGAGCCATTCCGCAAAGTAGTTATTGCATTAAAAAGGTAAGGATTAGCTATAGTAAAACCCAGTGATAATAGGCATATTATTACTGGGTTTTTTTACAGATACGGGTAATTTGGTTACGGGTTATGAGCTATGAGTTATGGGCTAAAAGCCAAAAAAGGCATAGATTTTAACCCCTGACTCATAACCAAAAACTCATAGCCATTTAGTAAGGAGTTGGAAACATGAATGAATTTGCTGAGGACACCATTAGTGCAGTGGCAACCGCGCCGGGTGAAGGCGGTATTGGCATTGTGAGGCTAAGCGGGGCACAGTCAATTGCCATTGCAAGTAAAATATTTAAAGGTGTTACAGGAAAAACTGCTCATCAGGTAGCTTCTTATCACGCGGCGTATGGACAGGTTATTGAGCCTGGTACTAGTACAGCTGTTGATGAATGTTTGCTGCTTGTTATGCGGGCGCCTCATTCCTATACACGTGAAGATGTAGTAGAACTGCAGTGCCACGGTGGTGTAGTGCCCCTAAGAAGGGTTCTTGAATTGACCATAGAAAGTGGTGCCAGACTTGCCGAGCCAGGTGAATTTACTCGACGGGCTTTTTTAAACGGCCGCCTTGATTTGGCCCAAGCTGAGGCTGTAATTGATGTAATAAGGTCTCGAACCGATGCGTCGCTTCGTATGGCGGTTGGCCATTTAGCTGGGGCGCTCTCAGAAAAAATACGAGAAATCCGGCATGAACTGCTTAAACTAATTGCTCAATTAGAAGCAGCGATTGATTTTCCTGAAGATGATATTGAGGAACTGACGTCAGCTGAGGTACGTGCCGGCAGCCTAAGCGTACTTGATAAACTATCTGGCATGTTAGCTACCGCAAAGACCGGACAGATACTAAGAGACGGGCTTAAAACTGTGATTATTGGCCGGCCCAATGTCGGTAAATCCAGTTTATTAAATGCACTCTTAAGAGAAAAACGGGCGATTGTTACTGATATACCGGGAACGACGCGTGATGTAATCGAAGAGTATGTTAATATTAAAGGAATACCACTTAAAATTATTGATACAGCCGGTATTCGTGAGACTAATGACTTAGTGGAGAAAATTGGCGTAGAAAAGGCACGTGAACTAGTTAATAGCGCCGATTTAATTTTGGTGTTATTAGATGCTTCAGCGGCGCTGACCTTGGAAGATCAGGAAATACTGTCTATGCTGTCAGAGCGGCCGGCGATGGTATTAATTAATAAGACTGATTTGCCACCGCAGCTTGATTTTGCTGAGGTTCAATCACTATGCGGTAATAAAAAGATTCTAAAAATATCTATTACCGAGGGAAGCGGACTCTTAGAACTAGAAGAGGAAATTGCCGGCATGGTGTATTTAGGACAGGCTGTACAAGGCGAAGCAGGTTTTATTAATAATGTGCGTCATACTGAGGCTCTCAGCAAGGCCAGGGAGCATATTGAAGAAGCCATACTTACTATTGATAAAGCTATGCCCTCAGATTGTATTGTAATTGATTTGCGTTCTGCTTGGGAAAGACTTGGCGAAGTTACTGGGGATACAATGGAAGCAGATATTATTCAACAGATTTTTAGTCAATTTTGCATTGGGAAATAGTAGACTGTTACAAAATGCGCAGATGGGTATTTTGTAGCAGTCTTTAATTGGAGATGGTAGATGTGTTTATTGCAGGTACATATGATGTAATTGTTGTTGGCGCCGGGCATGCCGGGTGTGAAGCAGCCTTGGCCCCAGCTAGAATGGGAGCAAAGACATTACTGACTACCCTAAATATGGATAATATTGCGTTGATGCCTTGTAATCCGGCTGTCGGCGGTCCGGCTAAAGGTCATTTGGTGCGCGAAATTGACGCTTTAGGCGGAGAGATGGGAATTAATACCGATCAGACCTGTATTCAAATGCGGATGCTTAATACCGGCAAAGGTCCGGCTGTACATGCCCTTCGTGCGCAGGCTGATAAACATTTATATCAGACTGTTATGAAGGAAACGCTTGAGCATCAAGAAAATCTTGATGTCAAGCAGCTGCTGATTGAAAAGATACTAATTGAAAATGGACGTGTCGCCGGTGTGCAGATTGAAACAGGTGAAGTCTATCAATGCCAGTGTGTAATTTTGGCGACCGGTACGTATCTGCGCGGCAAAATCATTATTGGCGAAGTGGTATATTCAGGCGGGCCCAATGGGCAGCGTGCGGCAATGAATTTGACTGCTTCATTAGTCGATCTTGGTATCAGGCTGATGCGTTTTAAAACCGGCACACCGGCAAGAGTAGACCGCCGTTCGTTAGATTTTAGCAAGATGATTATTCAGCCAGGTGATGAAACGGTTCACAATTTTTCTTTTATGAGCGACATCAAAACAAGAGTGCAAGAGCCGTGCTGGCTTACTTATACTAATGAAGAAACCCATAATATTATCAGGGCTAATCTGCATCGTGCACCCATGTATACCGGTCTTATTGAAGGAACAGGTCCTAGATACTGTCCGTCTATTGAGACAAAAATTGTGAGGTTTGCTGAAAAACAGGCGCATCAGCTCTTTATTGAGCCAGAAGGATTGCATACTAATGAAATGTATGTCCAGGGAATGTCAACTAGCTTGCCGATTGATGTGCAGTATGAGTTTTTACGTACAATTGCCGGCATGGAAAATGTTAAAATTATGCGGCCCGGATATGCGATTGAGTATGATTGTGTTGATCCCACACAGCTAAGGCCAACCTTAGAATTTAAGGATATTCCCGGTCTTTTTTCGGCCGGTCAGGCTAATGGTACTTCCGGTTATGAGGAAGCAGCGGCGCAGGGGCTTGTTGCTGGCATCAATGCGGCGCTTTGTATACAGGGTAAGGAGCCACTTGTTTTATCCCGCTCTGATGCGTATATCGGCGTGCTCATTGATGATTTGGTAACAAAAGGTACCAATGAGCCTTATCGTATTATGACGTCACGGGCCGAATACCGCTTGATTTTGCGACAGGATAATGCTGACTTGCGCTTGACGGAAAAAGGACGGCAAATTGGTTTGGTACAAGATGAACGATATGCCCGGTTTAGTAAAAAGCGGGATGCTATAAAGGAGATACTAACTCTGCTTAAAGAAACGCCAATTACGCCTGTGCCGGAGATCCAAGCTAGACTTATTAAAATGGGAACAACTGAACTTAGGACAGGCAGCAATTTATATGATTTACTTAGGCGAACGGAAGTAAACTATGATAGTCTTTGTGAGCATTTTCATGTGCCGGAGTTACCATCAGGCGTCAAGGAGCAAGTTGAAATTGCGGTTAAGTACCAAGGATATATTCAAAAGCAGTTTGAGCAGGTTGCCAAAGCGCTTAGGCTTGAAGCGAAGAAATTGCCTGATAAGCTTGATTATGAAATGCTTAGTGGTTTATCACAGGAGGCCCAGCAAAAATTAAATGAAATTAAACCTTTATCTGTGGGACAGGCTTCCCGTATTTCCGGGGTCTCACCAGCTGATATTTCCATCTTGATGGTATACTTAGAACAACAACGGCGCAGAGGTGAACTAGAATAATGTTTGCTGAATTTTTAAATAAGGCTGCTACAGAATACGGTATTAGTTTGTCTGATCAGCAGTCTGAGGCCTTTAAAGTCTATTATCAGTTATTAGTTGAATGGAATGAGCGCATAAATCTAACGGCAATTACCGCGCCGGAAGAAGTAGCTGTCAAGCATATGGTTGATTCGTTATCTTGTTATAATGAAGAATTTTTTCCGCCTGGCAGTAGGGTTATTGATGTAGGCACAGGCGCTGGTTTTCCCGGTATTCCGTTAAAAATTTTTCGGACGGATATACAGCTAACGCTCCTCGATTCTTTAAATAAGCGGCTAAATTTTTTAAAAGCTGTGACTGATTCGTTGGCGCTCGATCAAGTTGAGCTTATACATGCCAGGGCCGAAGAAGCAGGCCAGCGAAAAGGCTTACGTGAGCACTATCAGGTGGCTTTGTCACGGGCCGTGGCGCGGCTTAATGTTTTATGTGAATTATGTTTGCCGATGGTCGCAGTTGGCGGGCATTTTATTGCCTTAAAAGGGGCCCAGTTTGAACAGGAAATTGCGGAAGCTGAGCCAGCTCTTCAAATACTAGGGGGGAAAATTAGTAAGGTTATGCCTGTTAAACTGCCATTTATCGAAGATAGTCGGGCGGTTATTTATATAAAGAAGGTAAAACCTACGCCTCGTGCCTATCCGCGCCAGGCAGGTACGCCAGCAAAAAAACCACTTTAAGGCTCTCCCTGCGAAGCTAGGTGTATCAATGGTTAGCGGGATTTAAAGAGTTATGTTTTTAAAAGTTCCCCTCTAGAGAGGGGTGCAAAGGCAAAATCCTGGTCTTAAGACCAAAGACTGCGCCAGCGGTTTTTCTTATAGTTTTAAAAACCTTAGGTTTTATTTAGAGGAACTTGCTCATTTTTGACGAATACTACTAATAATATCCTGTAAGGCGGTGTGTTAATGAAGAATTTGGCCAGATTTTTGGGGTTGGGATCGGATAAGCCAATAGAAGCAAATCAGGCTGAACAGACTCAAGATATGAAAGAAAATGCTCAGCCTAGCGTACCATTAAATATCGCAGAAGCGGACTTGACTAAAGCGCAGCAAGTCAGTTTTGTAAACATCGATAATATTGCTGCAAATCCCTTTCAGCCGCGCAAAAGCTTTCCTGATGAATCGCTTGCTGAGCTGTCCGCATCAATTAAGGAATATGGGGTAATTCAGCCACTTCTTGTCCGCCGGACTGTTTCAGATATTTTTGAACTGGTTGCTGGGGAACGGCGGCTGCGTGCTTCTAAATTGGCAGGGCTGCAAGAGGTTCCGGTTATTGTTAAGGAGTTCGGTGATAAAGAAATGGCCGAACTGGCGATGATTGAAAACTTACAGCGGGAGGATTTGCATTATCTAGAAGAAGCTGAAGGATTCCAGCATCTTATTGCAAATTTTGCGTTTACGCAAGAGGAATTGGCTCAGCGGATGGGGAAAAAACAATCCACCATTGCCAATAAGATGCGTCTTCTCAGATTAGCGCCTGAAGTCAGAGCTGTGCTTAGAACAGAAAATTTGACAGAGCGTCATGCCAGATCGCTTTTAAAGCTCGAGGATACTGAAGTGCAGCTAAAGGCGCTTGATTGCGTACGAGAAAAGGGTCTTAATGTACGGGCTACGGAAGATTTAGTGGAAGAGATGCTAGATGAAATTTCTCGCGAAGGTTCAAAGAAAAAGGATGTACGGCAAAATTATGTCAAGGTAATAAAAGATGTACGGATATTTTTGAATACAATTAATCATGTTGTAGGCGAAATGAAAAAATCTGGCTTAAAGATTAAGGTGAAACAAGAGCAGGATGATGAGTTTATTGTCATCAATATGCGCATACCTAAACGAAAGTAGGGCGGTTGTGCCTAGAAAATAGAATAGTATATTGTGTTGAAATGATAGGGCGGTCGTAAATTTGTATTGTTATGTAATTTATTAGATTATTTTGTAGAATTGCGGCGCCTGAGGTAAGCTTTAATTTTGCTGATTATCAACGGCTTTTGGCTATTTTAAATCTGAAGGGGTGGGCGTCGGCTGTTATTCAGGAAGTAATGGTTAAGTCACAAGAAATAACCTCAGCAGCAGCTATGCTGGTTAGTAGCCAGAAGTAAGCATTATACTTTAAATAATATAGAAAATGGGTGTCTCACACGAGACACCCATTTTTTTATCTCATTTAAGCCTTTCCAAGCAGTTCCTTGGCTTTATTAACAGCTGCTACTCCATCAGGTGCATAGGCGTTTGCGCCGGCCTGCTTGGCGTATTCTTCTGTCAGTACGGCGCCGCCGACAATAATGGATGCTTTAGAGCCGGCAGCTTTAAGGGCGGCGATGGTATGGTCTATTTGCGGCAGGGTAGTAGTCATAAGTGCACAAAGACCAACAATCGAGGCATTATGTGCAGCCGCTTCTTTGACAATTGTTGCTGCATCAACATCTTTACCTAAGTCAATAATTTCAAAGCCGTTATTTTCCATCAAGGCGGCTACAATATTTTTGCCCAAGTCATGTATGTCGCCTTTGACAGTTGCTAGGATTACTGTGCCTAACTTGTCAGATTTTTGATTAGGCAGTACTTCTTTTATGGTTTGGAAGGCTGCACGCATAGTTTCTGCTGCCAATAATACCTGTGGTAAAAAGACACGGCCTGTGCCAAAGTCCTTGCCAATTTCGTTCATGGCTGCAGTTAAGGCCTCTTCCGTTATTTCTACCGAGCTGTGTCCTTCAGCTAGTGCCTGCCTAATAAGCGGTACGACAGCTTCTTTTTCACCGTGCAGTACTGTTTGGCGAATTGCTGCAAAAATGTCAGCGGGTTTGCTTGAGGCAGTTCTTGTTACTGTTTCGGTATCATTTGCCGGTGCATACCGTATGCTGTAATTTTTTCCACTAGCATCATGCCCGTTAATTACTGCAGCAGCAGCTAAAATGTCTTGCATAGTTTTATCATAGGGGTTAAGTATCGGTGCATCAAGGCCGCTGGCAATTGACATGGCGCAAAAAGCGGAATTTAACAAATCGCGGCGGGGCAGGCCATAGGAAATATTACTAAGGCCCATTGTTGACGGATAGCCAAATTGCTCGCGATATAGCTTTAAGGTATGTAACGTTTCTTTAGCGGCAGCTGAGTTAGCAGCAACCGTCATAACAAGGGCGTCAAGCACAAAGTCTTGCGGTCGCATTCCTTGGGTGATGGCTTTGGCGGTAATTTCTTTGATAATGGCTACACGTTCTTCGGCAGTAGCCGGCACGCCGCCTGGGGCAATAGGCAGACAAAGGATTGCCGCTCCATACTTTTTAGCTAGTGGTAAAAAGCTTTCTAGACGCTCGGGTTCTGCACTTACCGAATTTATCAGGGCGCGGCCAGGATAGGCTTTAAGACCGGCTTCAAGGGCTGCAGGATCTGTTGTATCAATGGCCAGTGGTGCATCAACAAGCGTAGATAATTCCTCAATTGCTTTTTGCATGGCTGCTGTTTGATCTATACCTGGTACACCCATGTTTACGTCAAGGATACTGGCGCCTGCCTCCAGCTGGGCTATTGCTTCCTGTTTTACTTTGATAAAATGTCCTTCGCGAATATCCGCAGCCAGCGCCTTGCGGCCAGTAGGATTAATGCGTTCACCAATAATGGTGGTGGGAAAATCTTTACCCAGATAAATAGTTTTGCTGCGGCTGGTTATAGCAGTATGCAGTCTAATCATTTCTCGGGCAGCAGGTCTTTTATTTTCGCAGGCTTTTTTTATGTTGGCAATGTGTTTAGGCGTTGTACCGCAGCAGCCGCCAACATAGGTTGCCCCTGCTGCAATCAGTTTTTCGGCCCAGCTGCCCATTTCTGCCGGAGTCATGGGAAATAAAGTTTTCCCATCAATTAGTTCCGGCATACCGGCATTTGGCTGAATACTAATGGGTAGGGTTGTGGAACTTGCTAATTCTTTTACAATCGGCAGCATTTGCGCCGGCCCTAATGAGCAGTTTGCCCCAATAATGTTTGCTCCCATTGCTTCGAGGATAATGGCAGCCGTTTTGGGATCTGTACCTGTAAGTGTACGGCCGTCTGCACCGTAGGAAAGCTGGCAGATAATTGGTTTATTGGTAGCAGCTTTGGCAGCTAGCAGTGCGGCCCTCATTTCTTGTATATCAATCATTGTTTCAATAATAATAAAATCTACGCCGGCTTTGCTGAGAGCCGTAATTTGTTCAAGGTATACGTCATAGGCGGTATCAAAATCCAATTCGCCTAAAGGTTTAACTAATTTTCCTGTCGAACTTACTGAACCTGCTATTTTTGTTGTTGGGCCGCAAGCTTTTTTGGCAGCTTGTACAGCAGCGGTATTTAGCTCTGCTACTTTAGCTGATAAGCCATAATGGCTAAGTTTAATCCGGTTCGCGCCAAATGTATTTGTTTCAATAATATCTGCGCCGCTCAAAACGTATGCCCGGTGAACGGCTATTACCTTTTCCGGCTGTTCGATATTCCATTGTTCAGGGCAATAGCCAGCAGGCAAGCCGGCTGCCTGCAGCATTGTTCCCATTGCTCCGTCAAAAACATGAATCATTAAATTAAATCTCCTTTCGGGCTAAACAATTTATTTTATTGCAGCTATGACAGGTATTAGTCTGGCACACTTCTATAGTACCTGATGGTACAAAGCCAATTAAAGCGGTTATTGATTTTCTCGGAAAAAGCATAGCCGAAGCTGTGGCCGAGACATTAATTTCCTTAGCATTTGCTAAGGCTAAAATGTCAGGCTGCACTGTTACTTTAAAGTCATTATAACCGGGGCTAAAACGTTTGGTTATCTGACACCCAAGCTTAGCGGCTTCATGTTCAATTAGCTTAGCTGCTTGGTCGGCTGCAGCCTCTACAGCGGTAGTGCCGGCAGCGTCGAGCAGAAGACCTTTTGTATATTCCCCTTTGGTAAAATAATTAGTGGTCTCGTCTTCTAATATACTGCCGATTGTCACGGCAAGTACAGCAGTATAAACCGATGCTGACAAATGTTTTCTAACCGATGCTCCTTGCAAGGTAAGCGCTGGTATAGCATTAATTGCCGCAGTTTTAGTAGTATAAGGGTATACTTGCCATATTGCCTTGGGTACTGCTAAAATGCGTGCCTGGCTGCAGGTTTTTTGGAGCATAGTATTTGAAAAACCAAAATTTTGATGAAGACCGGCATAACGTTTGATTTCAGATATATCTAAATTAGATAGTATGGGATTATAGGCAGGCGTAATTACCACCTCCATATATTTTACCTAAAATACCATGTCTATTGGCAAACTGTCAAGCAATCCTAATTTTTTGGCAAAATCCATACTTGATTGATTAGTATTACATTATAAGCAGGAGATTATCATGATAATGTTGAATTCAACACAGATAAATTCATTGAACTGTTTTTATGAATGAAAGCGTTTTAAATAGCTGATTGGCGTCTTTCGATAGATAGTTCGGCTAGATATGGGGTGAAACTTGTGGTAAAGGTGATTGCGATTGCCAATCAAAAAGGTGGAGTTGGTAAAACCACTACATCGGTTAATTTGAGTGCCTGTTTGGCAGAGCTCGGTAAAAAAGTCTTGTTGATAGATATTGATCCTCAAGGTAATTCTACCAGTGGGTTCGGAATTAGTAAAGCAGATATTAAACGGTCGACCTATGATGTGCTGGTTAATGATGTGTCGGTCGAGGCTGCGGTAGTTGATACGATGGTTGACAATCTTAAATTGTTGCCGGCTACTATTCAGTTAGCCGGAGCTGAAATTGAATTAGTTTCAATTATGTCGCGGGAAACCAAACTAAAGCGGGCGATTGATAAAATAAAATATGCTTATGATTATGTTATGATTGATTGTCCGCCGTCGCTTGGCATGTTGACAATTAATTCTCTAACAGCAGCTAACTCAGTATTGGTGCCAATTCAGTGTGAGTTTTATGCACTTGAAGGGTTAACGCAGCTGATGAATACTGTTTCATTAGTGCAAAAAAATCTAAATCCTATTCTTTCATTAGAAGGCGTAGTATTAACAATGTTTGATGCGCGTACTAATTTATCAATTCAAGTTGTAGATGAAGTTAAAAATCATTTTCGCAGTAAAGTATACCAAACTATTATTCCCCGTAATGTACGTTTGAGTGAGGCGCCTAGTCATGGGCTGCCAGTAATTAAATATGATGCCAAATCGAAGGGTGCAGAAGTATATTTTGATTTAGCTAAAGAGGTGTGCGGTGATGATTAAACAACGTGGACTTGGACGTGGATTAGATGCTTTAATTCCTGCTACTGCAGGGCAAGATAATATGGAGATGGTTACGGAAGTAGCTATTAGTGAGATTAAACCCAACAAATTTCAGCCCCGACGAGAATTTGATGAAGAGGCGCTGCTAGAATTGTCCCAGTCTATTGTCCAATATGGCATTATTCAGCCGGTTGTTGTCCGTAAATTATTAAATGGATATGAACTGGTTGCTGGTGAGCGTCGTTGGCGGGCTTCGCAAAAGGCAGGCTTAAAAACCATTCCGGTTGTGGTTAAAGATTATACTGATGCTGAGATGACGGAGATTGCTCTTATCGAAAATTTGCAGCGTCAGGATTTGAATCCTATTGAAGAAGCCATGGCCTATCGTCGTTTGATGAATGAATTTGGCTTAACGCAGGAGGAAGTTGCGCGGAAGATTGGGCGCAGCAGATCACTAATTGCTAATACGGTACGGCTGCTTAATTTGTGTCCGGAGATACAGAAACATGTTTCACGTGGAACATTATCAATGGGGCAGGCTAGACCGTTATTGGCACTAGAAGATGCAGAGCTACAACAGCAGGCGGCTGAGACTATTATTGAAGAGGATTTATCAGCGCGCGATGTGGAAGAATTAGTGAAGCGCATGAATGCATTACCTGCGAAGACTAAGACAGCGGCTGATATTGTGCCTGTCGAGAAAGAGATATTTGTGGTGGAAGCCGAGGACAAGCTTAAACTTTTACTGGGAACCCAAGTTAAAATTAAGCCTGGTAAGATAAAAAGTAAAATAGAAATTGAATTTTACTCAGCTGATGATTTGGAGAGAATTTTGGAGACTATCTCTGCTCAAAATAACAGAGAAGTACAGAAAATGCGTGGAACGATGATTGTATGACAATGTTTCACGTGAAACATTATTGAATTGGAAATAAACGGCAAAAAGAAATAGTAGGGGCAATGCTATTGCCCCTACTATTTCTTCATTATTATTTGAGCAAGTAGGGTCTTTTTTCTCAGTGTTTGGTATACTATAATATAGTAGGTGTTTATTTAGGAGCTAGCGATGAGAATAGAAAAAGATTTATTAGGAGAAAAAACTCTGCCCGATAATGCATATTATGGTATTCATACTTTGCGAGCTAGTGAAAATTTTCCTCTTAGTGGTTATAAAGTACATACCAAGCTGATAGCGGCCTTGGCCTTAATAAAAAAAGCGGGCGCTGAGGTTAATGCAGAATTAGGCTTCTTAGACCCCAAAGCAGCGCAGGCTATTAGTCAGGCCGCCGATGAAGTATATGCAGGACAATTTAGTGATCAGTTTATTGTTGATGCACTGCAAGGCGGCGCAGGGACCTCTACTAATATGAATATCAATGAAGTAATTGCCAACAGAGCCAATGAACTGCTAAATGAAAAAGTTGGCGAATATAAGTTGATACACCCCTTAAATCATGTTAATATGGGACAGTCGACGAATGATGTTTATCCGACCGCTTTAAAAATTGCCGCAATTTGGCTACTAAAGCCTTTGAGCGAGGCTTGTGCCGCATTACAAGAACGTTTCCAGGAGAAAGAAAGCGAATTTGCCGGGATTATTAAAATTGGGCGGACACAGCTGCAGGATGCTGTACCTGTTCTTTTGGGACAAGAATTTAGTGCGTATGCCCAGGCTATTGCGCGTGATCGCTGGCGGCTTTATAAAGTGGAAGAACGTCTTAGACAGGTGAACTTGGGCGGAACTGCAATTGGTACTGGCCTAAATGCTGATAAAAGGTATATTTATAATGTAAATGAGCGGGTGCGTCAGTATGCCAAAATAGGACTGGCGCGGGCTGAAAATATGATTGATGCTACACAAAATGCCGATGTGTTTGTCGAAGTATCAGGCCTTATTAAGACTTTGGCCGTAAACTTAGGGAAAATAGCTAATGATTTTAGACTGCTGTCGTCAGGGCCAACCGCTGGATTTGCTGAAATTAATTTACCCCAAAAACAAGCAGGCTCATCGATTATGCCAGGCAAAGTTAATCCTGTAATCCCCGAGGCAGTAAATCAGGTGGCCTTTCACGTCATGGCATCAGATATGGCAGTTATGCTGGCAGCTCAAGCCGGACAGCTTGAGCTAAATGCATTCTTGCCGTTAATTGCCCACCATTTATTAGGTAGCATTGAACTTTTGACAAATTGTGTGAGTATGTTTGCTGAAAAGTGTGTCCAAGGCATTACCGCCAACAAGCAGCGCTGCCTCGAATATGTGGATAATAGTTTAGCAATAGTGACGGCGCTGGTGCCGTATATTGGATACGACGCAGCAGCTGAGATGGCTAAAGAAGCTCAGACAAGCCGAAAATCTATTCGCCAGGTAGTTATAGAAAAAGGATATTTTTCTGAAACAGAACTAAACGTGATTTTAAATCCAAGGATTATGACCAGACCGGGTACTGCCGGGGAGTTAGCAGGTAAAAGGTAGGCGAGAACATATGCAGGATACACCAAAAGGATCCAGATTACATATCGCAATTTTAGGCCGCCGCAATGCCGGTAAGTCCAGTTTGATAAACGCACTCACTAATCAGGATATTGCCTTGGTCTCCGATGTGCCTGGCACAACCGCAGATCCGGTTTACAAAGCAATGGAGATTTTGCCAATTGGACCGGTAATGATGATTGATACAGCGGGAATTGATGATGTAGGCAAACTCGGTGAGCTCAGGGTAGAGCGCAGTATGCAGGTACTCAACAAAGCAGATTTAGTACTGATTGTTATTGATCCAGAGACAGGGGTAAGTGACTATGAAGCGGCATTAAAAGAAAATATCAAGGACAAAGCTATTCCATATCTTGCTGTGGTAAATAAGGCGGATGTTTATGAAATAGCCGAGCAAGAAATTAGCGAGTGGCAAGCTCTGCTAGAAGCCTCGATTATTCGCGTAAGCGCTAAGAATAAACTAGGGATAGAAGAATTAAAAAAACAGATTATAAAAAATGCACCGGAGGACTGGGAGGGCAGTCCAATAATCGGCGATTTAATAAATGCTGGAGATACAGTAGTTTTAGTTGTACCTATTGATTTGGCGGCACCGAAGGGAAGACTGATTTTGCCGCAGGTACAAACCATTCGCGATGTACTGGATCATGATGCGTACAGTATTGTAGTTAAAGAGCGGGAATTAAGAGAGGCACTAGATAATTTGCAGCAGCCGCCCAAGATTGTGGTTACAGATTCGCAGGAATTTTTAAAAGTTGCCGCAGATACGCCGCCTGATGTTTTACTTACTTCATTTTCCATTTTAATGGCCAGGCATAAGGGGGATTTGGAGACCTTGGTAAGCGGGGCTAAGGCTATTGAAAAGCTGCAGCCGGGGGATAAGGTTTTAATTGCTGAAGGCTGTACGCATCATCGGCAGGCTGATGATATTGGACATGTAAAAATACCGCGTTGGCTGCGGCAGATAATCGGCGGAGATTTGAATTTTACCTGGGTATCCGGGGGAACCTTTCCTACCGAGCTTTCTGAGTATAAACTTATTGTACACTGCGGCGCCTGTATGCTTAACAAACGAGAAATGCTGTATAGATTATCAGCAGCAAGGCAAAATAACGTGCCGATAGTTAACTACGGCGTACTAATTGCCTATGTACACGGCATTCTGCCGCGGGCACTATCGCCATTTCTGGGCGTACAAGGCTTACTGGCGGAATAAATATGGGAAGTGAAGCAGATGAAAGGGACGATTGTAAATGCAGTTGCTGTATTGACAGGCTCGCTGGCTGGCGTAATTCTTAGACAAGGAATACCTGAAAGATATCAGCAAACAGTTATGCAGGGTCTAGGCTTAGCTGTCGGTATAATTGGTTTAGAGATGGCGCTTAAGACACAAAATATATTAATTGTAATTATTAGCTTAATTTTAGGAGCATTATGCGGTGAGGCTATAGATATTAACCGCTGGCTTGAGCGGCTTGGAGGCCGACTTACTAAAAAGCTCGGGAGCAAATATGGTGATGCCGGGCAAGGCTTTGTAACAGCTAGTTTGGTATATTGTATTGGTGCCATGGCGGTAGTTGGTTCCATTCAGGACGGACTAACAGGCGATGCTTCAACCTTGTATGCTAAATCCATGCTTGATGGAGTATCTTCCGTAGTTTTTGCATCAACTATGGGTATTGGTGTAGCACTATCTAGTGTGTCAATTCTGCTTTATCAAGGTGCAATTACGCTCTTGGCGGCAGTTTTTAGCAGTGTACTATCAGAGGCGGTTATTAGAGAGATGACCGCAGTCGGCGGGGTATTGATTGTTGGTATCAGCATGCTAATGCTGGAAATAAAAAAAATAAAGGTAGCCAATTTGCTGCCAGCCATCCCGGTCGCAGCTATTGTTACATATCTGATTAATATTATAAAATTCTAGAGGCTGTTACAAAATGCACAGAAGCTAGGCAAGGCGAGGAGCACAGCGAAGTCGTACTGCCCGTACGTCGTAGCGAGCACCGCAGATGGGTATTTTGTAATAGACTCTTATAGTAAGATAATAAAAGTGAGGTAGTCTAGATGACATATCAAATTGATTTATCAGCTTTTTTAATGGATAATATTCAGGTAATTATTATTACGATGATTGTGCTGATTTTACTGGCGTTAATTGTGTTTATTAATATAAATATAAAATTAGCAAAAATGAACAAGCGGTATCGTAAAATGATGACAGGCATGGAGGGGGCCAACTTAGAAGGTCTGCTGATGACTCATATACAGGAAGTACGAGAGGCTTTGGTGAAGGTTGAGGATACAGCTAACGCTTGTAAAAAAAATCAAGATTCATTACAGCATTGCGTACAAAAAATTGGCATAGTACGTTTTAATGCCTTTGAAGATACAGGCAGTGATTTAAGTTTTGCCTTGGCCTTATTGGATGAAAAGGATAATGGTGTAGTGATTTCAACAATTTATGGACGAAATGAAAGTCGTACATACGCAAAGCCTGTAGTAAACAGACAGTCCGAGTACTTTTTGACAGAGGAAGAAAAGGAAGCGCTAACCCAAGCATGGAATAAAAAACATTGAAATAGATGTTTTAGCAGGATTTTAAGTGTTTTTGGCGAACAAATTTAAATTGACTATTTATGAAAAAGTGAAAGGGGGTGAGTTATGGTGTTAAGACAAATAACAGACAAAATACAAAATATGATAAAGAGTAAAGTGCCGAAACCCAAGAAGAAGGAACGTAGGGAATATACCCTCATGATTGTCCCGCATCAGGGGCAGGCTATAGTACGTACACTTAGAGTACCGCTCAATTTACTTAAGGGTATAGCGGCAGTACTCTGCATCGCCGCTATTGCCGGAGCAGGAGCTTTTTTTAATTATCAGCGGGCCATACATACGGTAAATCAAGATCAGTCGGAACTTAAAAATCTTCGTCAGGTCAATGGTTCCCAGGTCCAGCAAATTGAGCAGCTCGCGAAAGCAACAGCAGCTTTGCAGCAGGATATGAATCGTCTCAATATGCTTGACGCGGAAATCCGCCGTATTGTAAATAGCACGGAAAATACTGATACTTCGCGCGGGGGTATGAATAGAAACAATCAAGCTGGAAAAGATGCGTATACCGGACAAGGCGGACCTAATATGCCGGCGGTAAGCGATTTGATAAAAAAGGTAGATGAACTCAAGGCAGAGGTCAAAGTGCGAGAGCAAAGCCTTACTGACTTAAAAAATGCCTTAGAGGAAAAAAATTCCAGAATAAATGCAATGCCTTCGATTTGGCCAACTGGCGGACAAGTGACTTCTCCTTTCGGTTGGCGATCATCTCCCTTTAGCGGTGGCGGCGATTTTCATCCTGGAATGGATATTGCCAATGATGCTGGTACACCGATCGTGGCGACTGCGGATGGTGTTGTGATATATAGTGATTGGTATGGTGGATACGGAAAATTAGTGCAAATTGACCATGGAAATGGAATCCAAACTCTATATGGGCATAATTCCCAAATTGCGGTTAGTGTAGGGCAAAAGGTCAGCAAAGGACAGGTTGTTTCTTATATGGGAAGCACCGGTTTAAGTACAGGAAATCACTGTCATTATGAAGTAAGGGTTAATGGGCAGGCCGTAGATCCTACCAAGTATCTATAATCGCTAAAGTATTTATCAAATAGGAGAGTGCAAAATGTTTGGAAGTAAAAAGCCAGCTGTGTTTGTCGATCAGCAAGTAGAAACTGTTATTGGTAAGGGGACCCAAATTCAAGGAAGCATTACTGCCTCAGGCATAAGAATTGATGGGCAATTAGATGGCGATTTGACTTCTAGTGGAGATGTATTAGTAGGGGACAGCGGTGTCTTAAATGCTGAAATTAAAGCGCGTAACGCCGTAATTGCCGGTATGGTAAAAGGCAATGTGGAGGTTGCGGGCAAGCTTGAATTAATGCCGACAGCCAAGCTCTGCGGCGATATAAAAGTGGGCATGCTGATTATTGGTGAAGGTGCTGTATTTAAAGGAGCCTGCGAAATGCACCAAGAGAGCGGTAATTTTAATAATAATGAAGCATAAAAAAGGCGCCTCTGCAGATAATACACTGCAGGAGGTGCTTTTTTATGCAAGGCATTATTGCTGTTGAAAAAAATTTAACAAGATTTGCTGAAATGCTGGAGAGCGAAGGGTATGAAGTAGTGGAATTAAGCCAGGCAAATTTGGATGATGTGGACGCAGTACTTGTAAGTGGCAGTGATATTAATTTACTTAATATGCAGGACACCCAAACCGAAGTACCTGTAATTAATACTTCAGGTAAAACAACCGCCGAGGTAATGGCGGAATTAGAGCGTCTATAGTATATGTGCTTTAAGAAGGGATCGCCGCTAGCAATACCGATGCTAGCGGCGATCCCTTTTGGCTGCTAGCTTATCCTTTTGCTGTCTTTAGGCCAAAGGATAAGGCATGAGCGATGGTATCCGCCATCTTCATGACCAGGTTTAGACGAGTGCTCTGCAGCACCAGATGTTCCATAAAGCCCCCGACGTTTACGACACCGGTAATATAGGCGTGACCAACGGCTGGCAGTTCCTTGTTGACCGCGGCGCCAGGCTTGACTGAGCCCTGGCCCAGCGATATATAGCCAATGTTTTCAAGCTTGCCAAGGCAGGCATCAACAGCAATAATAAAAGGATGAGTATGCTTTGCTTCGATGGAAGCCAGCATGTTTACCAAATTGGTGGCATGTACCGGTTCATCAAGGGTACCATAAACAATTTGGTTCATATTAAAAGTACACAGCTTAGAACCAATTAAAGGACCTAGGGCATCGCCGGTGGAGCGATCTGTGCCAATACATAAGACAATAATTGGCTGTCCCGCGTTTGCTGCTTGGCGAACTATGTCTCGTACACATAAGCCCAAGCTAAGCATGGCATTAGGCTGATTTACATTGAATCGATTTTCGGTAGGGGTCTGTCGTAAGGGAATTTTAAATAAGTTCTCCAGCATAATATCTCCTATACAAGCTTTTTTGGAAACTAATACATCTATCTCCAGCTTTATTTAAAATTAGTATTTAAATATTTGTAGAAAATTATGCAAAAGCAAAAGGAAAAAGCTAAATGTATACAGAAAAACAATTCAATACATTGTTAGACTTATTCAAAAATTTATGAGTGGAAATACACTGGTGTTACAGTAGAGTACTTAATATACCTGCTGTTAAGAAAATGTGAAACAAAAAATATACTTTAAACAATGAATAAATATGCAAAGACAAAATATACTGTAAAAATAAAGCCCTGAAAATCTTGGATTTATCAGAAAAAACTTTCTTTTAATATGCATATTGACGTATAAGATTTCGTTATTTATAATAATGATAGGTTAACAATGCAGTATACTGTGTGTAAACACATGTTTATTGAAGGAGTGTGCCTAGGGTTCCGCGCATTTTTTGTGGTCTGGACCGAGCGGCACAGGTGCAGTGTGGCACTATTATTGGTGGTACGCTGTGCTACACCGTTGGTACAAAAAACCCGGCGGAAGGTCCTGAAACAATTGATTCAGGTGCTTTCTCCGGGTTTTAGTTATGCCTTTTGTGTTATTAAATTTTAAAAATAGATTAATTTTAGGGGAGAGGTGGATTTTATGTGTAGAATTGGCGCGATAAAAAGCAAAGTGCCATTTCATCCATCAGAAGCACTGTACTTGATGCTGCCTCAGCAAGAAGGGCATGATAATTCAGGTTTTGCTATGGTAATGCAGGATTTAGCTGGTCTATTTGCAAAATACAAAGATAAACCGCTTTTGTCTCTGGCCTGTACGCAAAAAGGTGCCAAGTTGGTTGAAGATTATATGGAGGCTCACAACTTTAGACCAATCTTTGAATGGATTCCTCGTGGTAAACGTCAGCCTGGGCTGGATATTAAAGCCCTGCCGTATTACATTTTCCGCAATTATGATTATCCCGAGCATTATCGTAATGCCGGTCAAGCTGAAAGAGAAGCGCTGCTGATGGATACTCGTCTGGCACTTAGAAAGATACTGGAAAAGGACGACCAGGGCTATGTGTATTCTTTCTGGCCGGATGTGCTTACCTTAAAAGAAATCGGTGATCCGCGCGATATTGCCACCTATTTTAATTTGTGGGAAAAAAATGGCGATTTGATGGCCAAAAACATTGTGGTACAATGTCGTCAAAATACCAACTATGACATTGTCCGCTATGCGGCTCATCCATTTTTCTTACAGGGGTATACTCTATGTGCCAATGGTGAAAACACTTTTTATACCAAAAACAAGGAATTCCAAAAATCCTTGCATCGCGGGTACGTTGGTTTTGAATCTGATTCGCAGAATTTCTTATATACACTGCATTATGTGCTGCATGAGCTCAAATGGCCGATTAAGTACTATAAACATGTAATTACACCGCTGCCATTTGAAGAAATTGAACACCGTCCGGATAAAGCGCAGCTGACAGCCATTCGTCAATCGCTTTCGCATCTTGAGATTAACGGACCTAATACCATTATTGCGCTCTTGCCTAATGGTAATATGATGACATGCTGTGATTCGAAAAAGCTTCGTCCGGTTGTTGTGGGCGGGGATGACACTACGCTGGCCATTTCTTCCGAAGTGTGCGGCCTGAATGTTATTTTGCCTAATCGTGATAAGTCCAAAGATATTTATCCGAATGAACGGGAAGTAGTTGTTATTACACCGGAACTGGAGGTGCAGAGATGGAAACAGTAAAAACGCAGGATGTTACCTTTAATGATCTAAACTGGAAAATCGAATATGATGCTGATCGCTGTACCATGTGCGGCAGCTGTGTAGCCGTATGCACTTTCGGGGCCATTGAAGTAGTTGCCGAACGTCGCTCAAAGACAGTTTCCAAAGGACACCAGCCAGATCCTACGCAGCAGCACCAGGCTGTGCCTGTAATTAAACAAAAAAATGGCGCCGCTAATGCCTGTGTAGGCTGCGGGATATGTGAAAAAATCTGTCCTAACAGGGCTATTCACCCTGTGCGCAATACTGACTCCCGCGGTACGCTGGTTTCCCGCAGCGGTTCACCGATTAAACGCGGCGGACGCACCAATCTTAATGCCGACCGTACGCTTGATAAAATTGTCGTCGGCCGTATTTCTCAGATGACTGACCCATCGCTTGATTCGGAGCGTCATACTTTTGATATACTAGCACCGTTTGGCCGTGTTCTGCCGGCTACTGAGCTGCCTTTTCAATCAGATGGCAGTGAACTCAGCCTTACAGGCAAGACACCGCCGGTAAACTGGATTTATCCGGTTATCTTTAGTGACATGTCGATCGGGGCCCTCTCCACCAGAGCGTGGGAAGCTGTTTCCCTGGCTACGGCATATTTAAATGAAAAGCATCATATTCCTGTCCGCATGTCATCAGGGGAAGGCGGCATGCCGGTAAAACTTATGGAATCAGAATATCTTAAATATACAATACTCCAAATTGCTTCCGGTCATTTTGGCTGGAACCGTATTATCAAGGCTATGCCGCGGATGAAAGTAGATCCGGCTGGTATTTTGATAAAAATCGGGCAAGGCGCCAAACCAGGTGACGGCGGTCTACTGCCGGCAGCCAAAGTAGCCGAACATGTTCAGGCTATTCGTGGTGTACCGAAAGCCGACTTAATGTCGCCGCCTAATCATCAAGGCTTATATTCTATTGAAGAATCGGTACAGAAAATGTTCTTATCCATGAACGCAGCCTTTAAATTCCGTGTACCTGTAGCCATTAAATGTGCAGCATCAGCTACCTCGGTTTCGGTGTACAACAATTTGTTGCGTGATCCGTATAAAATTTGCGGCGGCTTCTTTATTGATGGTATTCAAGGCGGTACAGGGGCAGCTAATGAAGTATCTCTTGACCATACAGGACATCATGTGGTATCCAAAATGCGTGATTGTTATTTGGCGGCTGTTAAGCAGGGTCGTCAGGGGCAGATACCATTATGGGCCGGCGGCGGTCTTGGTATGACCGGCAACGCCGCGGCAGATGCTTTCAAAATGATTTGTTTAGGCGCCAACGGTGTATTTATTGGCAAACTTCTTATTCAGCTGTGCGGCTGTGTCGGTAACGAGCATGGACGCTGCAATTCCTGCAGTACCGGCAAATGTCCGACAGGTATTTGTACTCAGGATCCGCGGCTTGTTAAACGGCTGGATGTTGATAAAGCTGCCCAGAATATCGTGGAATATACTTTGGCACTTGATTCTGAGCTTAGAAAATTAATGGCGCCAATCGGTAATAGTTCATTGCCGGTAGGACGCTCGGATGCATTGGTGACTACCGATAATGCAGTCGCAAATAAACTAGGCATCCAATACGTATGTTAGGAGGTAGCACGGTATGTTTAAAATAAGTGCAATTAATGGCAACGACCGTATGTCAACCCAGGACCTCCTGCAAGCGATTAATGAGGCCCTGGCGCAAGGCGAAACAGAATTTCATATTGATGCAGCAGGTCAGCATGATATTGGCGGCCCGCTTTGGCATCCAGAAGGAAAACCTTTAAAATTTTATGTAACAAATCCAGGTCAGCGTGTTGGCTCGATGTGCCTTGAAGGTACCGAAATTATCGTGGAAGGCTCTGCTTCTGCTGATGTGGGCTGGCTGAATGCCGGCGGTAAAATTGTCGTTAAGGGTGATGGCGGCGATACGACAGCCCATTGTGCTGCGCTGGGCAAAATATATGTAGGCGGCAGAGTTGGCACTCGTTCCGGCTCACTGATGAAACATGATCCGTTATATGAGGCCCCTGAGTTTTGGGTTCTTAAAAACTGCGGCAGTTTTTCCTTTGAGTTTATGGGCGGCGGGATTGCTGTAGTCTGCGGCTATGACAGCGAAGAATTTGAGTCGGTACTCGGCGATCGCGCCTGTGTCGGCATGGTTGGCGGCGTACTCTATTTTAGAGGTAGTGCCGCAGGTATATCGAAAAAGGATGCCAAGGTTACCGAACTTGACGACGATGATATTAAGTATCTTGCGGGAAATATGGACGATTTTCTTACTTCCATTGAGTGTCCGGAATTGAAGGATGAACTTACCGACTGGTCTGACTGGCATAAAGTTGTAGCGCTGACATACGAAGAACGTCCGAAAAAAGCCAATGTAAAGATGGCTGATTTCCGTACCGGCAATTGGGTACCGGGCGGCATTTTCAGTGACGTATGTAATGATGACTATGTTGTTAACGGCGTGGTTGTAAAAGGTCTTTATCGTCAGCGTGTGCCTGTATGGGAAAATGCTAAGTATGCCGCACCCTGCGAATTTAATTGTCCGGCGTCTATTCCGTCTCAGCAGAGGTTTAATTTGTTGCGGGAAGGAAAAATAAAGGAAGCATATAAGCTGGTACTTGAATATACGCCTTTCTCCGGTTCGGTCTGCGGCAGCGTTTGCCCTAATTTGTGTATGGGCGGATGTACCCGCGGTGAGATTGATATTTCGGCGCAAATTGGCAAGTTAGGTACGTATTCTTTGGATGAAACGTTACAAGGTCCAGAGAAAGCTACAGGCAAAACAGTAGCTGTTATCGGCGGCGGTGCAGCCGGTCTTACTATGGCCTGGCAGCTTAGCCGAAAAGGTCATAAAGTTACGGTATTTGAAGCCGAGGCGAAAATGGGCGGTAAGATGGAACTTGTAATTCCCCGCTCGCGTCTGCCTGAGGAAACCTTGCAGAAAGAACTAAAACGCATTCAGGATATGGGTGTGACGTTTGTTAATAATCATAAAGTGGATGCCAAGCGTTTTGCTGAGCTTAAGCATGAGTTTGATGCAGTAGTGGTAGCCAGCGGCGGACATATTCCTAAAGTCATTCCATGGCCTGGGTCTGAACGGCTTGTTAAAGGGCTTGACTTTTTGAAAACCATTAACCGCGGTGAGAAGGCGTCTGTTGGCAAAAGAGTAGTTGTTATTGGCTGCGGTAATTCCGGTATGGACGTAGCGCTGGGCGCTTACCAGATGGGCGCTCAAGAAGTAACATGCGTAGACGTACAGAAACCAGCGGCTGATCCAAAGGAAATTGCTCATGTAGAAGAATTAGGCGGCAAACTGATGTGGCCTGTATTGACTGAGGAGGTAACAGAAGAAGGTATTGTTATCCAAGACGGCAAGATAATTAAGGCCGATATGGTCATTATCAGCATTGGTGAAGCGCCGAATTTTGATTATTTGCCGGAGGAGCTTCCCAAGTTCCGCGGTTGTTTAAAAACTGCTGATAATTTTAGTATTATGGACGGCGTATTTACTGCCGGTGATACCATTAAACCAGGTCGTCTGGTAGATGCTATTGGCGCGGCGAATAAGGCAGCCAGCGCAGTTGATGCGTATTTAAATAGTACTGCTTATGAAGCAGTGACGGACAAGGAGAGAATTCCGGCTAACCGCTTAAGTACTGCATATTTTAAAAAGTGTCATACCTGCGAATTGCCTGAAGCAAGTAGTGACCACAATCGTTGTATTAGCTGTGGTACTTGCCGGGATTGTCATATGTGCTATAAATCTTGTCCGGAAAATGCAATATCACGTGTGCAGAAAGCAGACGGCAGTTTTGAATATGTATCGGATGGCGATAAATGTATTGGCTGCGGGATTTGCGCCGGGGTTTGTCCGTGCGGTATCTGGTCGATGTATAAAAATGAAGAACCAATTAATATGTATCGGACATACGAGAATAACTAGTAATTAATATAGTAGCATTATTGAGGGTAGAATTTGTTGAACAAACAGATTCTGCCCTCATTTATTTTTAATATAAGGCGCGTAGGGGAGTGAATATAAAAGGTCAAGGCAAGATAAACTAAAAGGAATATATAATGTACACTACAAAAGATATGTGTCTCCCCGATAAATACTTTTGTAGTAAATGCAGAGAAAATTAATATTGACATACAATATATCATACTAATATAATATATTTTATAAACAAAGATACATATCGAAAAAACGATAAGCGGTATTTTAGTGCAAAGATGTAAAGTAAGAAAGTGTCAATAACTTGTCTGCAAGAAAAAAACTGTGAGGAAAACAGAGGGGGAAAAATGATGTTTAAAAAGGGATTAGGGCTGGCGCTTGGTGCCTGTCTGCTGACAGGTCTATTTGCAGGCTGCGGCGGAGCCGGCACAGGGGGTTCTGCTAATGAAATTAAAATCGGCGGCAATATTGAGCTGACTGGCGGAGTTGCCAGTTACGGCAAACAAACCATGAACGGCATTTTGCTGGCATTTAAGGAAGCAAATGCGGCCGGCGGCGTACTTGGCGGGAAAAAACTTGTTTTGGTGCAGGCTGACAACAAATCCGAAGCCTCGGAAGCCGGCAATGCTATGACCAAACTAATAACGCAGGATAAAGTTGCGGCTGTGTTAGGGCCAGTGGTTAGCGGCAATGTACTGGCTGTTTCCCAGATTGCCCAAGACAACAAGATACCGATGCTGACTCCTACAGGGACAAATACCAAGATCACCGTTGGGGATGATGGTAAAGTGCAGCAATATGCATTTCGCAGCTGCTTTATTGATCCGTTCCAGGGCAAAGTAATGGCCAACTTTGCGGCTAAAAGCTTAAAAGTAGCTAAAGCCGTTATTTATATGGACAGCAGTTCAGATTATTCCAAGGGATTGGCAGATGCTTTTTCTGATACATTTATGCAAAATGGCGGTACGATTATCGGCAAAGAAGCCTTTTTGCAAAAGGATCAGGATTTTAAATCAGCCTTAACTAAAATTAAAGCCATGAACCCGGAAGTTGTGTTTATTCCTGCTTACTATGAAGAAGTAGGGAAGATTGTAAAACAAGCGCGTGAACTTGGCATTAGTTGTCCGATTATTGGTACTGACGGCTGGGATAACTCCAAACTAGTGGAAGTAGCCGGCGCCGATGCGTTAAACAATACTTTCTTTAGTAATCACTATTCGTCACAGGATACCGATCCGCGGGTGGTCAAATTTGTGGAAAGCTACAAGAAAGAATATAACGAAGAGCCTAGTGCTCTTTCGGCCCTTGGTTATGATGGGGCGCTGATGATTATTGACGCAATTAAACGGGCTAATAGTGCTGAGCCGGAAAAAATCAGAGAAGCCTTGGAAAAGACTAAGGATTTGCAGGTTGTCACAGGCATTTTGACATTAGATGCCAGCCATAATCCTGTCAAGAGTGCTGTAGTTATTGAAATGAAAGATGGCAAACAGACCTTTAAGGAAAAAGTAAATCCATAATAGTAAATATTGGTTGTGTACATGGTGAGGGGATAGGGCATACAGTTCTATCCCTTATTTAAGTAAATGTACTCGTAACAAGGACAAATAGATAGATAGTCCTGCAGATAGAGACTTGACAGACCTTCTGTGTACCCATATAATAGACATTATGTACGATATATAGATACATGAACGGAATTCAATATGAGTGGAGGATGCGAATGGTTACGAAAAAATTTAAAAAAGTGCTGGCTTTATTTGCGGTAGCTGCATTGACAGCATCGCTGACGGCAGGTTGCGGCGGCCAATCCAGTAATGAAATTAAGCTGGGGGCCAACCTCGAGATGACAGGCAGTAATGCAACATTTGGACAATCAGCCACAAATGGCGCCAAGCTGGCGATTAAGCAAGTAAATGCTAAGGGCGGTGTACTTGGTAAGCAGCTTTCCTTAGTTGTCGCAGATAACAAAAGTGAAGCGGCCGAAGCGGCTAATGCCATGCAAAAACTGATTACGCAGGATAAGGCACTGGCGATTATTGCTCCAATAGCCTCTTCTAGTGTAATTGCCGGGGCGCAGGTAAACATGGATAATAAGGTGCTGGCGATTAGTCCGACAGCCTCCAATCCGAATGTAACAGTAGATCCGACTACCGGCAAAGTACGGGATTTCCTATTCCGGGCAGCCTTTATTGATCCTTTCCAGGGATCGGTTATGGCCAACTTTGCAACCAAATCCTTAAACGGCAAAACAGCTGCTATTTATATTGATAATTCCAGTGATTATGCGAAAGGTCTTGGTAAATTCTTTAAGGAAACCTTTGAAAAAAATGGCGGCCAGGTTGCTATTGAAGAAGCTTATTTAGCTAAAGATACCGATTTTAAAGCCACCTTGACCAAAATTAAAGCAGCCAATCCTGATGTGCTGTTTGTACCAGGCTACTATCAGGAAGTGGGGATGATTGTTAAACAAGCGCGTGAGATGGGGCTGATGATGCCTATTTTGGGCGGCGACGGCTGGGATTCCGCCAAACTGCCGGAAATTGCCGGTGCACAGGCGCTTAACAATACTTTCTTTGCTAATCATTATTCACCGGATGACAATAGTCCGGCAATCAAAACTTTTGTTGAAGCCTACAAACAAGAATATGGTCAGACGCCGGATGCCTTTGCCGCACTTTCGTACGATGCCACAATGATGGTTATCGAAGCTATTAAACGGGCTAATTCTGAGGATACGGTAAAGATTAAGGATGAGCTGGCTAAAACTAAAGATTATGCGGCCGTATCCGGTACTATTACCCTGAATGAAATGCATGATGCTGTGAAGAGTGCCGTAATTATTGAAATGAAAGACGGCAAACAGACCTTTAAGGAAAAGATTAATCCTTAAGTGAACATAAATCAGCCGCAATGATGAGGCAAAACGCTTGACGGCAGGTTTTTTGAGATGAAGGGATAAGGCTACTGTCTTATCCCTTTTTATAGATTATATATACTAAATGATGTGAAATTTTTGGAGGGAGAGAAGATATGGAATCGTTTTTTCATCAACTGATTCAGCAACTGATTAATGGCATATCGCTAGGCAGCATTTACGCTTTGATTGCGCTTGGTTATACCATGGTATACGGAATTATGAAGCTAATCAATTTTGCCCACGGGGATGTCTATATGGTGGGGGCATACTTTGGCTTTTTTGCTACAACTGTACTGCACCTTTCGTTTGTGCCTGCACTCATTGTGGCCATGATAGGAGCAGGGCTTTTAGGCATGTTTATTGAGCGGGCAGCTTATCGGCCGCTCAGAGATGCACCAAAAATTGCCGTGCTGATTACTGCAATTGGCGTATCGCTGCTGCTAGAGTATGGCGGGATGCTGTTAGTGACGCCGCAGCCGCGGACTTTTCCAAAAGTCTTTGAAGCGGTAACGTATAACATTGGCGGGATTGTTGTCAATAGTCAGCAAATCGTTATTCTGGTAGTATCCATTTTGTTAATGGTTATTTTGACATATGTTGTTAATCGGACTATGATTGGTAAAGCCATGCGGGCCGCATCTTTTGATATGGATGCTGCACGGTTAATGGGGATTAACGTGGATCAAGTTGTTTCGTTTACCTTTGGAATTGGTTCGGCGCTTGCCGGCGCCGGCGGTGTATTAGTTGGCGTATATTATAACTCCATTGATCCTTTGATGGGCATTATGCCAGGGCTGAAGGCCTTTGTGGCTGCGGTACTTGGCGGTATCGGCATTATTCCCGGCGCGATGATTGGTGGGGTAATCCTTGGGGTTATTGAGGCGCTTGTCAGTGGTTTTATTTCTTCGACTTTCCGGGATGCAGCAGCCTTTGGCATTTTGATTTTGATTTTGCTGTTTAAGCCATCAGGTATCCTTGGTAAAAACGTACGTGAGAAAGTGTAGGTGACATCATATGAAAACAAAGACAAAAAACGATTTGCTGTCACTGGGTGCTTGCTTTGTGGTTTATGCAATCATACAGGCCCTGATTACCTTTGGTGTGATTGGCCAGTTCTGGCAGTTAAATATTGTATTGATTGGTATCAACATTATTTTGGCAGTGAGCCTCAATTTAATTAATGGTTTTACCGGGCAGTTTTCGATTGGACATGCTGGCTTTATGGCAGTAGGTGCCTACTTAGGCGCTGTGCTGACAGTTAAAATGCATTTACCGTTTATTGTCGCTATTTTAGGCGGCGCCTTAGCCGCAGGGTTCCTTGGTTTTGTTATAGGTCTGCCGACACTCAGACTGTCTGGTGACTATTTGGCCATTGCCACATTAGGCTTAGGCGAGATTATTCGTATTACCATTTTGAATATTCCGTATGTAGGCGGCGCTTCCGGTTTTATGGGTATTCCGCGTTATACTACCTTTACTTGGCTATTCTTTTTAACGGTATTTACCGTCTTCTTTGTGAAAAACTTTATTAATTCCACACATGGTCGAGCGTGTATTTCTATTCGTGAAAATGAGATTGCCGCCGAAGCCATGGGAATTGATACTACCCGTTACAAGGTATTGGCATTTACGATAGGCGCAGCGTTTGCCGGGGTAGCAGGGGCTTTATTTTCCCATTACTTCTATATTGCTCATCCGGCGTCGTTTACTTTTATGCGATCTTTCGATATTTTGACTATGGTAGTATTAGGAGGACTGGGCAGTATTACCGGCTCTATTGCCGGTGCGGTGCTGCTGACGTTTATCTCTGCTGCCCTTGCCAGCTATCCTGAATGGCGTATGGTAATTTACTCGCTTTCCCTGATTATCCTTATGATTTACCGTCCGCAGGGGCTGTTTGGCAATAAGGAATTTAGCTTGAAAATGTTTAGTCGGTTGACTGGAGGTGGCAAACGTGGCACTGCTCAAGGCAAGTAAATTAGAAAAAGTATTTGGGGGGCTGCGGGCGGTTTCCAATTTTGATATGGAAATAAACCCGGGTGAACTCATTGGCCTTATTGGTCCTAACGGTGCGGGTAAGACGACTGCTTTTAACTTATTGACGGGCGTATATCAGCCGACCAGCGGGCAGATTGAATTTGATGGCAGCAGTGTACTGGGGTTCAAGCCGTATCAGATTACGCAGCGCGGTGTTGCTCGGACCTTTCAGAATATCCGCTTGTTTGCCGATTTAACCGTACTTGATAATGTAAAAATTGCGTATCATTTTCATGTAAAATATGGTCTTTGGGAGTCCATCTTCCGCTTTGGCCGCTATTTTAAGGAAGAAGAAGAGATTGAAAAAAAAGCTATTCGTTTTTTGGAAATCTTTAATCTAGCGGATAAGAAGGATGAAATTGCCAGAAATCTGCCGTACGGGGAGCAGCGTCGTCTGGAAATTGCCAGAGCACTTGCGGCGCAGCCCAAACTGCTGCTCTTAGATGAACCGGCAGCAGGCATGAACCCGCAGGAAACACAGCAGCTTATGGAAATGATTCGCTGGATTCGTAAAGAATTTAATTTGACGATACTCCTTATTGAACATGATATGAGTTTGGTAATGGGAGTTTGCGAACGCATTTATGTGCTGGAATACGGCAGCATTATTGCGCATGGCACTCCGCATGAAATAAAAAATAATCCGCGTGTCATCGAGGCCTACCTCGGCGAGGAGGTACAAGAATGTTAACAGTTGATAATATTAATGTATATTATGGTGCTATTCATGCGCTGAAAGGTATTAGCGTTGAAGTTACCGAGGGAGAAATTGTAACTTTGATTGGCGCCAATGGCGCCGGCAAAAGTACGATTTTGCGTACTATTTCGGGACTTTTAAAACCAAAATCCGGAAAAATTGATTTTGAAGGCAAGAATATTGCCGGTATTCAAGCTCAAAATATTGTAAAGATGGGCATTTCACAGGTACCGGAGGGCCGCCGGGTTTTTGCTAATATGACGGTAATGGAAAACCTGGAGCTAGGTGCGTTTGTTCGCAAGGATAAAAAAGGAATCCAGGAAGATTTGGAGAATGTATTTAAGAAGTTCCCGCGGCTGGCTGAGCGCAAGACGCAGCTTTCCGGTACGCTAAGCGGCGGGGAGCAGCAGATGCTGGCCATGGGACGAGCACTCATGAG
>JAJFUN010000199.1 GCA_021372375.1 Pelosinus sp.
CGGATTGCCGGTAAGACAGGAACGGCTCAAAAGGTTGGGGCCGGCGGGTATATGCCAGGTAAGTATATCGCATCTTTTGCCGGTTTTGGACCGGTAGATAACCCCGAGGTGGCAATGCTGGTGGTCATTGATGAACCGGTAGGAATTTATTATGGCGGGCAAATTGCGGCGCCGGTGTTTAATGCCGTGATGAAAGATGTTTTACAGTATTTGAAGGTTTCACCGCTTAAAAAGCCTGAAACCAGTAAGGAAAAACAGGAAGCTCATGTTGTCGTACCAAGTGTGATTAATCTATTGGTGCCAGAGGCTATAAAAGAGTTGCAAAAAGCTGGCTTAAGTGCTAGGGTAGAAAATAATGCCGCGCGTATTACTGACCAAATTCCTAAACCGGGCAGCCGAGTTCCTGCTGGTGCTACAGTTTTACTGCATAGCGCGCTTATGCGATATGAAGGCGGCGAAATTACTGTACCGGACATAATAGGAAAAAATCTGAGGGACGTGTCAGATAATTTGGCGGAACTAGGTCTTACGATTGATCCTTCCGGCGTAGGGGAAAAAGCGGTGCGGCAGCAGCCTGCGCCAGGCACTAGAGTACCGGCGGGCACAGAGGTTACAGTTTATTTTGAATAGATAAATGAGGTAATATTGGTAATAATAGTGTTAGATGCAGGAGGTTATTATAATGGCAAAAACGTTAAAAGATTTACTGACAGTGCTGCCTGAGGCCGAGGTACTAGGCGGCATGCTTGATCAGAAGATTGAGTATATGACTTTTGATTCGCGTAAAGTACAGCCAGGCACACTCTTTATTTGTCTACCAGGAGCCAAAGTTGACGGGCATGATTATATTAATGCTGCCTACCAGGCCGGGGCTGTCGCAGTACTAATGCAAAAAGAAGTTTTTGTGCCAGAGGGCATGGCTATAATAAAAGTTCCGGATACTCGTAGTGCCATGTGCAGTGTAGCTCCTTACTTTTTTGATTATCCCAGCCGTAAACTCCGCATGATAGGGATTACCGGCACTAATGGTAAAACAACAACTACGTATTTAATTAAGAGTATCCTTAAAGAGGCAGGCTATAAGACTGGAATTATCGGCACCATCCAAACTATGATTGGTGAAAAAATCTTGCCAATCAAAAATACTACCCCTGATGCAGTTGACTTACAAGAAATTCTTGCTAAAATGGTAATCGATGGTATCGAATATGTTGTTATGGAGGTCTCTTCCCATGCGCTGGCCTTAAATCGGGTCGCAGGCTGTGAATTTGATGTGGGCATTTTTACTAATTTAACCCAAGATCATTTGGATTTTCATCATAATTTTACCAATTATTTAGCAGCAAAAGCCAAGCTATTTGCCATGCTGAAAAGTAGTAGTGCAGTAAAACAGGGGAAAACAGCAGTGGTGAATATTGATGATGCGGCCTCCACAAAAATTCTGCAAAGTACCAATTGTCCGGTAATTACCTATGGTATAAATAAAAAAGCAGATTTAGAGGCGCTAGACCCGGATGTACACGCTGGCGGCACTAGCTTTACCGTGCGCGCAAGTTTCGGTGAAGTGCCGCTAAGTCTTAAAATTACGGGCCTCTTTAATGTTTATAATGTGCTCGCGGCCATTGGTGCAGCGCAGGCTGAAAACATTGCCCCACAAATCATAAAAGCGGCATTAGAAAAATTCCAAAGTGTACCAGGGAGATTTGAACTGGTAGATGCGGGCCAGTCCTTTAGTGTTATTGTTGATTATGCGCATACGCCTGATGGTCTTGAAAATATCTTGAAAACAGCTCGTCAGATTGCTAAGCAGCGCATTATTGTGGTATTTGGCTGCGGCGGTGACCGTGACCGTACCAAACGGCCGATTATGGGGAAACTCGCGGCCCAGTACGGTGATGTGGTAATTGCCACCTCAGATAATCCGCGCAGTGAAGATCCGGCAGCTATTTTAGAAGAAGTGGAAGCAGGTATTCTTAAGGGGCTTACTAAAGAAAAAGATTATGAAAAGATTATTGACCGCCGGCAGGCAATTACTAGAGCGATTACACTTGCGCGGCCAGAGGATGTAGTGATTATTGCCGGGAAGGGTCATGAAAATTACCAGATTTTAAAAGAGGGCACGATCGCATTTGATGACCGTGAAGTGGCTCGGGAAATCATCAGGGGGATGGAATAATGGCGGAATTTACAATAAATGAGGTATATGAGGCCCTGGGCGGCAGCTGCAAAATTATAAATAAGACCGAAAGAATCTTTACTGGTATTTCAACAGATACCAGGAGTATTCAGTCAGGCGATTTATTTATTGCCCTAAAAGGGGAACGCTTTGATGGGCATGATTATTTGCCTACCGCGCTGGAAAATGGCGCAGCTGGTGTTATGGTCTGTCGTGAAGATCTAAATATACCGGAAGAGGTAGTGAAAATAGTTGTTGATGATACGCTAAACGGCTTTCAGCAGTTAGCGCGCCTTCATCGGCAGCGGTTTGATATTCCTTTGATTGCCATTACTGGTTCTAATGGCAAAACTTCAACCAAAGATATGCTCGCAGCGGTGCTGTCGGCTAAATATAAAGTACTAAAAACAGAGGCCAACTTTAATAATGAAATTGGCCTCCCCCAAACCCTGCTAAATTTGAATCAGAGTCATCAAGTGGCTGTGGTGGAAATGGGTATGCGCGGCCCGGGGCAAATACAGGCTCTGGCCGAAATTGCCCTGCCGAATATTGGGGTTATCACCAATGTCGGCGAAACGCATATTGAATTATTAGGTTCTGTGGAAAATATTGCCAAAGCCAAGGCGGAGCTTGCTGAAGCTATTGGTAAAAGCGGTTTAGTTGTACTCAATGCCGATGATAAACACGTAAAAGCAATGGAAAATATGACAGAAGCCAAAATAGTAGCGTATGGGCTCAAAGCAGGCGATATCAGGGCGGAAAATATTGTTTTAGACAGTAGCGGCGTTACTTTTGACTGCCAAAGTGTAAAGGGCAGCTTTCCCGTGTTTGTGCCGGTAGTTGGCAAACATAATGTATATAATGCCCTGGCCGCTATTGCGGTAGCACTCGAACTGGGCCTTAGCTGTGAGAAAATTACGGCAGGGTTTAAAGGCTACAAAGCCAGCGGAATGCGTCTTTCGATTGAGTCAAAGGGGGCATACACGGTTATTAATGACGCCTATAATGCCAGTCCTTTATCTATGTCAGCCGCCATTGATACGCTGGTAGAAGTGGCGCCAGGCCGTAAAATCGCTGTGCTTGGCGATATGCTGGAACTGGGCAGTATTGCGCCTGAGGCGCATCGCCGCATTGGCCGGAAATTGGCTCAGCAAAAGATTGATGTGGTAGTTACCGTCGGCGTACTTGCCGAACTTATTGCTGATTCGGCGCGGGAGTATGGGCTTAAGTCTGTAGCTGCTTGCCGTACGCATGAGAGTGCTATTGAAAATTTACAGAAGATGCTGCAGCCTGGTGATACCATTTTGGTAAAAGGATCACGCGGCATGAAAATGGAAAATATCATCGAAATGTTTGCTTAATTCGTTGGGGAGGTTTATTATGCATGAATTGCTGTATGCAGCTGGTGTTTCATTAGCTGTATCTTTGCTATTGGGACCAGTAATTATTCCAGTTCTGAGAAGACTAAAATTTGGGCAAAGCATTCGGCAGGAAGGTCCGGAAAGTCATTATGCCAAGGCAGGCACACCAACAATGGGCGGGATTATTATATTAGCTGCGCTCTTGGTGTCCACACTTCTATTTGCCGGTAACGACCGGGAAGTCTGGCTGGCTCTCTTTGTAACCTTGGGACATGGATTAATTGGTTTTACGGATGATTTTATTAAAATTGTGCTTAAACGGTCAATGGGGCTCAAAGCCAAACAAAAACTATTTGGGCAGATTATTATGGCTGTGGCGCTGGCGTACATTGCCATAAATTATATGGGGCGAGGCACGGATTTATGGATTCCGCTCTTAAATGCCAATGTTGATTTTGGTCTGTTATATTACGTTTTGATTTTCTTAGTCTTAGTAGGTACGACAAATGCTGTTAATCTGACAGACGGTCTCGATGGTTTGGCCGCTGGCACGACTACTGTAGCAGCACTTGCTTATGCAGTTATTTCCTTAAGCTTTGGGAGACCCTCGCTCGCGATTTTCTGCGTAGCGCTAGCCGGTGCAGCTCTCGGGTTTTTACGGTTTAATGCGCATCCGGCTAAGGTCTTTATGGGTGATACCGGGTCGCTCGCGATGGGCGGGGCGCTGGCAGCTGTGGCTGTGATGACCAAAACAGAACTGCTCTTGATTGTTGTCGGCGGGGTATTTGTGGTTGAGGCCTTATCTGTTATTATTCAAGTCATTTCTTTTAAAACTACAGGGAAAAGGGTATTTCGTATGAGCCCTATACATCATCATTTTGAACTGGCCGGCTGGTCGGAAAACAAAGTCGTAGCCGTTTTTTGGCTGGCTGGAGTAACCTGCAGTGCGCTGGCACTGATAATTTTGACGGTTAGTCGTACAGGGGGATTATTGTAATGAAACCAACAAGACAGCAAGAGTTTATAAGCAAAAACGTCCTCGTGATGGGGGCGGGCATAAGCGGTATAGCGGTAGCACTGATTTTGCAAAAATTAGGCGCCAGTGTTACATTAAGTGATGCCAAGACGAAAGAGCAGCTAAAAAAAGATTTGAGCCAGCTTACCAGCGCTGGTGTCAAATTGATTTTAGGGCCGCAAAATAACTCTCTTTTAGAGAAAATTGATTATATTGTAATGTCACCAGGCATATCTATTTATATTCCGCTGGTTAAGGAGGCTAAGGCACGAGGCATTACTGTGATAAGTGAGATCGAGGTAGCGTATCTCTTATGTCCGACTGAAGAAATAATAGCGGTAACAGGAACCAATGGCAAAACAACGACTACCACGCTGATTGGTGAGATGCTTAAGCAGGCGGCGAAGGAAGTTGTAGTCGGCGGGAATATCGGTTTTGCTTTATCTGAAGAGGTATCAGGAATATCAGCTGAGGGCATAGTTGTGGCCGAAATATCGAGTTTTCAATTAGAAGGCATTATTGATTTTCATCCGCATATTGCCGCTATTTTAAATGTTACGCCAGATCATTTGGACCGGCACGGCAGCATGGAAAATTATATCTATACCAAGGAGCAAATCTTTGTCAACCAGACCGCAGAGGATTATCTGATACTAAATTATGATGATGAGGCTGTACGGGCCATGGCCGCACGGGCTAAGTCAAAAGTATTATTTTTTACGCGCCGTAAAGTGCTTGATGAGGGAATTTATTTGCAGGATGGGCAAATTAAAATCAGCTGGCAGGGGCAAACTACAACTATCGTTTCCATCGCGGATATGCAGATAAAGGGAATGCACAATGTGGAAAATGCTATGGCGGCATGTGCTGCAGCGTTTTTCGCGGGCCTTAATTTTTCTGACATTACCAAAGTACTTTGTGAATTTGGCGGTGTTGAGCATCGCATTGAACCGGTAGCTGTTATTAATCAGGTGGCATACTATAACGATTCTAAAGCCACTAATCCGGAATCATCGATTAAGGCCCTAGAAGCGTTTGACGGACATATTATCTTAATTGCCGGCGGGCGCGATAAAAATACCGATTTAACAGAATTTATGAAGCTAATTCAAGCCAAGGCTGAACATTTAATTTTGCTGGGCGAAGCAGCTGAGAGATTTTCAGCGGCGGCTAAAAAGCAGGGTATAAAAAATATTCATCAGGTAGATAGTATGGCTAGTGCGGTCAATTTAGCGCATAAACTGGCAAGAAACAAAGAGGTTGTATTACTGTCGCCGGCTTGCTCAAGCTATGATATGTTTAAAAATTACGAAGAGCGCGGTAAGGCGTTTAAAGAACTTGTAAAAGCTTTAAAGTAAGGGAGGAGTTGTCTTGGGTACTAGACCTAAGTCGCCCGATTTTGTCATTTTTTTTGCCATTATTGCTTTGCTTGGAATGGGTGTCATAATGGTATATAGTTCGAGCGCAGTCTCAGCCTATGTCAACTTCAATGATAGCTATTATTTCTTAAAGCGCCAGCTTATTTGGGCTTCATTAGGAATTGTCGCCATGCTGTTTGCCATGAACATTGATTATCATGTATGGCGAAATATTGCGAGGCCTGTTTTAGGCATAACATTACTGCTGCTCATTTTAGTGCTAATTCCTGGCTTTGGTAAGGTTGTCAATGGGGCCAGACGCTGGCTTGGTTTTGGCTCTTTATATCTGCAACCATCTGAGGTTGCTAAACTCAGTATGGTACTGTTTAGTGCGGCAAGTCTTACCATTAATCAGGAAAAAATTACAAGTTTTCTAAAGGGGCTTGTACCACAGCTGGGCATGCTACTACTGATTTTTGGCCTTATTTTAAAAGAACCCGACCTTGGCACAGCCTTGGCGATTGCCGGTACGGTTTTTGTAATGCTCTACGCTGCCGGCGCCAAAATTACTCATCTTGGATCCTTAGGCCTCGTCGGGGTAGCAGGCATTGTTGTGGCCATATTATTTGAACCATACCGGCTAAAGCGGCTCATTGCTTTTAGTAATCCCTGGGCTGATCCGCTTGACAGCGGCTATCATATTATCCAGTCTTTATATGCACTGGGATCAGGCGGGTTATTTGGCGTGGGCCTCGGGCGCAGCCGCGAGAAGTTTTTATATTTGCCCGAACCGCATACAGATTTTATCTTCGCAATATTAGGGGAAGAACTAGGCTTTATCGGCACAATAACGGTTTTGGTATTATTCTTTTTATTTGCCTGGCGCGGCTATAAGGTAGCCATGGCGGCCCCTGATATTTACGGCAGTATGCTGGCCGCAGGCTTAACTACGATGATTATTATGCAGGCGCTTATGAATATTGCAGTTGTCACTGCATCTATGCCGGTGACTGGTATTCCACTGCCGTTTATTAGCTTCGGCGGGTCAGCGCTGATTTTTACTTTAGCCGGAGTCGGCATATTATTAAATATTTCCCGGCATGTGACGATGAAATAGCAAATACGGTAGTGTGGGTGAGGAGGCATTATTTTATATGCGGATTATTGTTTCAGGCGGGGGGACAGGTGGACACATCTACCCCGCTATTACTATAATTAGGGCCATTGAACGTCTGGTAGGAAGCTGTGAAATTTTGTATGTTGGGACCAACCGCGGTCTAGAGGCCGATATAATCCCCAAAGAAGGGCTGGCCTTTAAGGCAATTGAGGTTAGCGGTTTTGTCAGACGTTTAACCCTTCAAAATGTAGCTATCTTATTTAAGTCTTTAAAAAGTGTCTGGGATGCAAAAAAGATAGTTGATGAATTTAAACCAGATGTTGTAATCGGGACAGGCGGCTATGTTTGCGGGCCAATTCTCTTGGCGGCAAGTTTAAAGGGCGTTCCCACCATAATCCAGGAACAAAATGTTATTCCCGGTATTACCAACAAAATTTTAGCCAGATTTGTCCGTAAAATTGCCTTAGGCTATCAAGAAGCAGGTAAATATTTTAGTGTAGACCAAACCAAAATGGTGTATACAGGCAATCCCATTCGGCGGGAAGTTATGGAATGCAGTAGAACGAAGGGAATTAGCGCGTTAGGTCTAAATCCCGAGCGGAAAACTATTTTGATTTCCGGCGGCAGCCGAGGTGCGCATAGTATTAATCAGGCGATGCTTAAAGTACATAAGCATTTTAACGGTCGAACAGATGTCCAACTATTGCATGTTACTGGTAAAAGCGAGTATAATGACATAGTTAGACTTTTTGCCGAGCAGGGTATAGACGTTAAATCTAGCGGTAATATTATTATTAAACCCTACTTGTATAATATGCCGGAGGCTTTGGCGGCGGCTGACTTAGCTGTCTTTCGTGCTGGGGCGGTGGGGCTTGCTGAGCTTACAGCACGGGGTATTCCGTCTGTTTTGGTCCCTTACCCTTATGCTGCTGAAAATCATCAGGAGTTTAATGCACGGGTTATGGAAAAATCTGGGGCAGCCTTAGCCATTCGTGATGCCGACTTAGATGGTCTAAAATTAAGTGAAGTGCTGGAAAATCTGGTAAGCGATCCGGCTAAATTAAATAATATGGCAGTAGCCAGTAAAAAGCTAGGTTGTCCAGAGGCAGCTGATCAAATAGCCAAATTGGTAGTAACGCTGTGTAATAAATAAAGTCATTGGTGCAGGGCGGCACGCTGCTAAGGGTAGCTGCATACAATACTGTACACGAGTGATTCCACGCTTTATTTGCTTTATATATTGTATCAAAATAGTTAGATTTGCCAGAAAGGGGAGAAATTTTTGCTAACTCAAATTAGAAAGTTTCATTTTATAGGTATTGGTGGTGCAGGAATGAGTGCACTGGCTAAAATTTTACTGGAGCTTGGTTATCCTGTTAGTGGATCTGATATGAATAAGTCAGATATAACAGTGAAGCTCGAGAAGCTTGGGGCTCACGTGTTTATTGGACATCAGCCTGAAAACATTGAAGGAGCTCAGGCTGTCGTAGTATCAACGGCAATTCGGGAAAGTAATCCTGAATTGATGGCTGCAAGAGAGCAGAATATGCCAGTTTTTCATCGCTCTGATATTCTAGCTGCACTCATGAAGGAACGTCAGGGCATTGCGATTGCCGGAGCACATGGTAAAACTACCACAACGTCCATGATTGCTGTTGTGATGGAAAAATCCCAAATCGATCCCACAATTGTGATTGGCGGTGAAGTCGATGTACTAGGCAGCAATGCTAAACTCGGCAAAGGAAAATATCTGGTGGCCGAAGCAGATGAGAGTGACGGTTCGTTCTTAAAACTGCCTGCCGTTATTTCTGTAGTTACAAATATTGAAAATGATCATATGGATTATTATGGTACTATGGAGAATATTCTACATAGTTTTGAAAAGTTTTTAGACAATTTACCGAAAGATAGCGGTTTGGCTGTACTTTGTTTTGATAATAAGTACATACGGGATATTGCTGCCAAATTAGACAGACGTTTTCTATCTTATGCTCTTGATAGTGATGCAGAGTACATGGCGTGTAATATTCATATGGAAGGCGTTCTTACCATCTATGATGTATATCATAAGGAAGAAAAGCTGGGAACTATTCGCCTTAATGTACCAGGGCGTCATAATGTAGCCAATTCATTAGCCGCTGTAGTGGTTGGTCTTAGTACAGGTCTTAAATTTGCTCAAATTGCCGAAGGACTCTCATATTTCCATGGAGCCAAACGCCGGTTTCAAACTAAGGCGCGGGCCAAGGGAATCTGGATAGTGGATGATTATGCGCATCATCCCACAGAAATAGCAGCAACTTTGGCTGCAGCACGCCAAACTAACCCCAAACGTTTAATTTGCGTATTCCAGCCGCATCGTTATTCACGTACCAATTTGCTCAAAAAGGAATTTGGCGGGGCGTTCAAAAATGCGGATTTATTGATTCTTACTGATGTGTATGCAGCCGGAGAAACGCCTATTCCTGGCATTTCCGGGGAAGTAATTAAGACGGAAATTGAGCAGCAAACTAAGCAGCAAGTAACTTATATTGCCAATAAAGATCAAATTGCCCGTTATTTAAGTGAAATTGCGGAAACTGGTGATTTGATTATTACTATGGGTGCGGGCAATATTTATCTTGTTGGCGAAGAACTGGTAGAAAAACTAATTAGTCAGGAATAATTTATTAGATAAAATACCAGCAGTGTAACTACTTTGCATGGTATGTAAAAATTAGGTCGGGGTGATTGTACTTTCTGGGAGGGGAAGGCGATGGAGAAATTTATCGTCACAGGAGAAGTACAATTAAAAGGCACAATCCGGACCGATGGTGCTAAAAATGCAGCATTGCCGATCATGGCAGCAAGTCTGTTATGCCGGGGCCAAAGCATTATTCATGATGTACCTTGTTTACGGGATATTTCGATTATGCAGGACATTTTAACCCTGCTTGGGGCTAAAATTACCCGAGAGAAAAATACGTTAGTAATTGATACCACCCATATTGATAAGCCGGAAGTACCGGAACATTTAATGCGTGAAATGAGGGCATCCGTCTTTTTAATGGGACCGCTCTTAGGACGCATGCGGAAAGTTCATTTATCCTATCCTGGCGGCTGCGCAATTGGTCCTAGGCCCATAGATCTTCATATAAAGGCCTTGGAAAAAATGGGGGCTAAGGTGCGAGAATGTTTTGGCTATATTGAAATGGAAGCCAAGGCACTTCATGGCGGGGATATATACCTGGATTTTCCCAGTGTAGGCGCGACGGAAAATACGATTATGGCCGCAGTACTTGCAGCCGGTACTACTATTATTCGTAATGCAGCCAGAGAACCGGAAATTTATGATTTGCAGAGTTTCCTTAACAAAATGGGCGCCAAGATTAGCGGAGCCGGCACAGATACCATTCAAATTGATGGTGTTAGAGAGCTTCGTGCTAGTGAGCATACCATTATACCCGATCGGATTCAGGCAGGCACCTATCTTTTAGCTGGTGCTATTACTGCTGGCGATGTGGTTGTAAAAAATATCCTACCGGATTTTTTGTTTTCTGTTATTAATAAACTTGAGGAAATTGGGGCAAGTATTGAAACAGGGACAGATTATATCAGAGTCAAGGCTGAAAAGCTTAGGGGTGTTGATATAAAAACCTTGCCTTATCCTGGTTTTCCTACTGATTTACAGGCGCCGATGCTGTCCTTTTTAACCATTGCGCAAGGCACTAGTGTGATCACTGAAACAATTTTTGAAAATCGGTTTAAGCATGTTGATGAACTGGCACGTATGGGAGCAAAAGTCAAAGTAGAGGGCCGCACAGCAGTAATTCGCGGGGTACCAAAACTTACCGGTGCAGTGGTAGCAGCACCTGACCTTAGAGCAGGTGCGGCGCTAGTTTTGGCTGCACTCGCCGCACAGGGAGTGTCGGAAGTGGAGTCTGTTTATCATATTGACCGCGGCTATGACCGCATTGAAGAAAAGCTCAGGACCATTGGTGCACAGATTGTTAGGATCAATTCTTAGTAAGAGAAGGGGATCAATTCATGAAAAGTAAGAAAATTGCTGTTGTAATGGGGGGGCCATCTGCAGAAAGATCGGTATCGCTAAATACGGGCAAGGCAATACTTGCCGCACTGCTCGAAAAGGGCTATGACGCAGTTGGAATTGATTTAGAACCTAAAAGATTTATCGAGCAGCTTAGGGAAAATAATATTGAAGTGGTATTTAATGCTATTCATGGCCTATATGGCGAAGATGGTGTGATACAGGGAACGTTAGAGTTATTAGGTATTCCTTATACCGGTTCAGGTCTAATGGCGAGTGCCATGGCAATGGATAAAGGCATATCAAAAAGGCTGTTTTTAGCAGCCGGTATTCCTACTCCCCGCTTTGTGCTTTATACGAAACATGATGTTTCCCCGAACTTAGCGGAAAAGGTGCTTGCTGCATTTTCCATTCCAGTTGTAGTAAAATCTGCAGCGCAGGGCTCCAGCATTGGCGTAACCATTGTGGAAGCTGCGGATGATTTATCCGGTGCGATAGCTGAGGCCTTTAAATATAGCGAGCATATTTTGATTGAGGAGTTTATTAGAGGCCGGGAACTTACTGTACCGGTATGGGAAAATGACGGGGCTAAGGCTTTGCCAATAATCGAAATTCGCCCGCATTCAGGACGGTATGATTATCATTCCAAGTATACCAGAGGGGCCACTGAATATTTGGTGCCGGCCGAACTTGATAAAAAGACCGCAGAGGAAGTGCAAACAGCAGCTGTAAACGCTTTTGAAGTTTTAGGCTGTCGCGGCATTGCCAGAGCAGATGTCATGCTGTCTGCCGACAATAAACCATATGTTTTAGAAGTTAATACTATTCCTGGCATGACGGCCACCAGCTTGGTGCCGAAGTCCGCAGCAGCTGCGGGGATTAGTTTTCCAGATTTGTGTGAGCAGTTATTATTGCTTGCTAAGTAATTAAAAATTATTCTTAAGCAGCATAACATTATGCTGCTTTTGTTACTATTTAAGAAACATAACAAAAATTAACTAATGCAAATAGTTTATTTTGTAGGCAATTGTGTTGTATAATTGTTTAGATACTTATATTGGTATTAATAAGGCAGTGCAGGAGTGAGGATATGGGGGATTCAGAGCAGCCTTGCGGGAAAGCAAAAAGCCGCTTGACTTCACCGTGGGTGGCTTGGCTATTAATGGCTTTAGCGATAGTATTTGCTGGCTATCTTTTTGTTAATTCCGCTTATTTTAAAGTTGGTATCGTGCGCGTTGAGGGCAATAAGTATATTTCTGAAGAGGATGTTTATCATATTGCTGATATTCCGGCTACAGTGAACATTTTTCGCTTAAATACCGCTGACATACGAAAAAGGCTGACAAGTGATTTGCGGGTGGCCAGTTGTGAAGTAACCAGGCAGTTTCCGAGTACGATTGTCATAAAAATCGAGGAACGGAGGCCTTTGGCCTATATTGCCGGCAGCTACGGTTTTTTTGAGCTTGATAAACAGGGCGTTATTTTATCAGTATTTAAAAATCTCAAAGAACTTCATGTGCCGATGATTACAGGACTAAAATTGGGCAATCACTTTGTGGGTGATAACGTAGAGGATTCCGGTACCAAGATGGTGCTCGACTATTTGTCCGAGTTAGATGAAAAAACGCTAAATCAGCTTTCAGAAGTGAGTATTAAAGCACCTGATCAAATTGTCGTTTATACGGTGCAGTCTTTGCAGATAAGGCTTGGCAATACTGATCGTCTAGCGGAAAAAGCACAGCTTACGAAAAAAATTCTCAGCGAAGTAACCGCAAAAAATCTAGCAATAGATTATATTGACTTAAATTATACTTCGCCTATCATAAAGATTAAGCAATAATCAAAATATTTATTTCAGGAAAGGAGCGAGCAGTCTTGCATCGTATTAAACAAGGACAAGCGGCTATCGCGCTTGTTTGTGCCGTATTAGGGTTTATGCTCGTAATACAGTTTCGCACTACACAAAGTATTCGAGCCAGCATTCCGTATCAGCGGCTCGAGGATTTATCGCAGCGCCTTTTGCAGACAGAAAAAGAACGTGATGATTTACTTAACGAGGTGCATACACTTAGGCAGGCTTCCGGTGTAGAAGCAGTATCTCAGGAGAATGAAAAGATTAAAATGGGCGCCGGGGTTATAGCACTAGGCGGTCCCGGAGTTGTAGTCACCATTGATGACAGTAAGCGGGCTACTAAGCCAGGGGAAAATCCGAACTTATACTTAATTCATGATGATGATATTTTAAAAGTGATTAACGAACTGTGGGCTGCTGGGGCAGAAGCCATTTCTATTAATGATCAGCGGCTTGTTGCCAGCTCCGAAATTCGCTGTGCTGGTCCAACTTTATCTGTCAATAATACGCGTTATTCGCCGCCCTATGACATTAAGGCCATTGGTGATGCTGCTACAATGGAAAATGCGCTTAAAATGCGCGGCGGGATCGTAGAAACCTTGCAGTTTTGGGGAATTCAGATATCCATTAAAACTTCAGAATATGTTAAAATACCCGCATATAAAGGTGCTTTTCATTTTGACCATGCCAAGGTAGATAAAGAAGGTGGCAAATAATGACGTTACCGATTGTCGGACTTATTTTTGGAATTGTAATAGGCTTATTATTTCCAGTTAGCATACCGATGGAATACGCCAAATTTATGTCTGTGGCCCTCTTAGCTTCCCTTGATTCGGTATTTGGCGGACTGCGGGCCGGCGCAGAAGAAACTTTTGATAATACTGTTTTTATTACCGGCTTTTTTACCAATGCTTTAATGGCTGCGGTATTAGTATATGTGGGAGAACGGTTAGGCATTGACTTATATTATGTGGCCTTATTAGCCTTTGGATTACGTATTTTTCAAAATCTGGCGATTATTAGAAGGTATTTTCTGAGAAAAAAGTCCTAGATTTCAAATTTTTTTAACTTGTAAAAAGGGAAAATACTATTTTTGTTGAAACATAACTGAGAAGAATAATAATTTTGAACATTTTTACGTGAGGGACGAGCATGCAGGAAATAAATGTCCTGGGAATTGACATTGGTTCAAGCTGTGTAAAGGTATTTGCTGGAAAAATACAGTCTGATGGCGGTATTTGCATTACAGGCAACGGTGTTATGCCTGCTGTCGGATTTATTAAGGGCAGCATTACCGATGCAGAGGCTTTGGCACAATCAGTAAAAGAGGCGGTTGAGTGTGTCAGCGTTGTTGCTGACACAGTAACTGAAAATATTTTTCTCGGTTTAGGCGGTATGGGCATTCAATCCATAGAGGGACGCGGGGCAATTGCCCCAAAGCTTCCTGGAAACATTTCTAGTATGGATATTGAGAGGGTAAAGCTGGCAGCTATTGCTGCTAATGTAGCTGACGAATTGCATGTTCTTCATATTGTTCCTAAACGTTTTCTCGTGGATAACCAGGAAGTGAATACGCCAATTGGCTGTAAGGGCGAACGCTTGGAAATAGAAGCCCATATTACAGCTCTGCCGAAAGCGGAACTTGCTAAATTGACGACAGCACTCGAAAAAAAAGGCATAGTAGCTAAGGAAGTATTGGCAAACGGGGTGGTCGGGTCAAAGGCTTTGCTGCCGAATACTAATGACGGACAAGCGTGTTTAGTCATGGAGATGGGCGCAGGTGTTACCGACCTTACAATACTGCGTGATAATCATGCTTTTCAGATTGCGTCGCTGCCGCTGGGCGGTGATTATATTACCCGTGATATTATGCAAGGAGTTGGTATTAAGGTAGCTCATGCAGAAGAGATTAAACGTTATTATGATAGTTTGGATAAAGGGTTATATGGTAAAGGTATCAATTTAGACTGTAATGATTATGGTACATCAGATAAAAATATTTCCTATGATTTTTTAGCTGATATTGTAGAGAGTCGAATCGAAGAAATTGTTTCATTAATCTATGACTTTGTTAAACCCTCGCTTGAGAATTTTGGGGTGAAGACCATAACGCTTACAGGCGGGTGCGCTGCTATGAATAGCATACGTACCAGTATAGAGAAAAAATTTGGTATGTCTGTAGAGAGCTGTATGCCCAGTCAGTTGCCATCGGAATATGCGTGGTATGCCAATACGGCTTGCTATGGAATTATGTGTCATGCAGCGAAAGTAGGAGTAGTAGAGCGACCAATAGACCAAAATATCTGGCAAGCGCTGAAACACAGAGTAAAGAGTTTTTTTGATTAATATATTTTGAGGCCAATAAGGAGGATTTATTAATGCTGGAATTTGATATGGATCTAGATCGTTTTGCCGCAATTAAAGTTATTGGTGTAGGCGGCGGCGGAAATAATGCTGTAAATAGGATGATTGCTGCAGGACTGCAGGGCGTAGAATTTGTTTCAGTTAATACAGATGCTCAGGCGCTTATGCATGCCCAGGCTCCGTTTCGTATTCAGATTGGTGAAAAGCTTACCAAAGGTCTTGGCGCCGGAGCAAATCCCGAAGTTGGGGAAAAGGCAGCGCAAGAGAGCCGTGAGGATATTATCAAAGCTCTAAAAGGAGCAGATATGGTATTTGTTACAGCTGGCATGGGCGGCGGCACCGGAACTGGGGCAGCGCCTGTTGTGGCTGAATGTGCCAAAGAGGTTGGGGCTTTAACTGTCGGGGTTGTTACAAGACCCTTTACCTTTGAGGGAAGACGCCGTCAATCTCAGGCAGAAAAGGGCATTGCTAAACTCAAGGAAAAAGTAGATACTTTGATTACTATTCCGAATGACCGTTTAATGCAGGTAGTAGATAAACGGACTCCAATAATGGAAGCGTTTCGTATTGCAGATGATGTGCTTAGACAAGGTGTACAAGGCATCTCTGATTTGATTGCTGTACCTGGCTTAATCAATCTGGATTTCGCCGATGTTAAGACCATTATGACAGATACCGGTTCGGCACTTATGGGTATTGGCGTCAGCTCCGGCGACAATCGGGCGGTTGTTGCGGCTGAGACAGCTATCAAAAGTCCACTGCTCGAAACTTCAATTGAGGGCGCTAGAGGGGTACTCTTAAATATTACTGGCGGCACCAATCTTGGTCTGCATGAAGTCAACGCGGCAGCTGAAATTATTTCTAATGCAGCCGATCCGGAAGCCAATATTATCTTTGGCGCTGTAATTGATGAAAATTTTGACGATGAAGTGCGTGTTACCGTTATTGCCACAGGCTTTGATCATCGCCCGCCTAAGGTGCAGGCGCCAGACGGAACACTTGTTGAGGCTCCGGCTATTGAGCCGTTTAAATCCCGTAATCTTGATATACCAACTTGGATGCGGCGTTAAAACCGAATAAAAAAAACCAGCCATTGGCTGGTTTTTTTATTTGCAAGCTAGGTGTAAAATTTGCCAAAGTACGTTTTTAAAAAATTCCCCTCTAGAGAGGGGTGGCGCGAAGCGACGGGGTGTGTTCTTTGGAGGAAAAATGGAGCAACACACCCCGCCCTTTGGGCACCCCTCTCTAGAGGGGAACAAAAACATAATACTGGTCTTTTCGTCTTTTTTTAAAGCTCTCTTGTCTTAGTGCAAGAGGGCTTTTTGCATTATGGTGTCGACTTTTTCATGTAAGCACATTTCCAAAATTTACAAATTATAGTATTAACATTTGCTATAATTGGGAATATATTCTTCAGTTAATCATAGACTGTTATGAAGAACAGAAAAGGGCAGATTGGTATGAAAATATATGCGGATGTTATCTTTTTACTTAATTTCATAATGAACAGCCTTGTTTTAGTAGTAACAGCGTATATAGCGGGGGTAGGCTGGAAGTTCTGGCGGATACTCTTAGCTGCGGCTATTGGCGCATTTTATGTGCTGGGCGAGTGGATACCAGGCGTGCATTTTCTCTATTACTTACCAAGTAAACTTATGGGTTTATTG
>JAJFUN010000003.1 GCA_021372375.1 Pelosinus sp.
AAATAAAATTAAGTATACGGTACTGCTAATTCAGAGAACAATGATTTGGCGGTACCGTTGTTTTGTGCATGCAGTACCAGGCAGGATTTCAAACCGTGGAAATCGAAGGTAAATCCTGGACGTATGAGCTCGATATTGTCAAAAAGCGCCGCTCGTTTCAAAAGCTCGGGATCAGTTACGAAGAATTCATGAGCGAAGTGCTGGCTGACTATCTGGAAAAGGCGTTTATCAATGATTTGCCCGGGGATAAGAAATAGAAGACTCAGGGGGACGGTACGAAACCACTGAAAAAGTCGATGTTATAAAAATAATATTATCAAGAAATTTTATCGACCCACAGAATTGAGTTTTAACGTTCTTTTTTCATGTTGGTATACATCTTAGTACCCCCTAAAAATGCCTTAAGGATACTTTTTCAGTGGTTTCGTACCGTCCCCCTGAACCCACTAGGCAGAGGAAAATTCAGCGGAAAGACCAAAGTATTAAGACGCTTATCGGAAATTCTAAAAAAGAAATTATGAAAAACTTGGTAGAATTGAAGACAAATGCGATAGTTTAAAGCAAGAGAATAATATTCAAAAGGATAATGAGAAAAATAGTAAACATAAAAAAAATCTAAAGGAAATTTTCAAGATTACTATTTATCTTATATCAGGAATAACTGTAATCTATTTTCCATCTCTTGTTATATGGTTATGCGCACTACCTCACATAAGTAATCCTTATGAGGGCTTTACTGTGATTGTTGCAGTTCCATTGATTTTTCTATTCATACTTGTCAGAATAAAAAAAATTCAGAAAATTACTCAGTTAATAGTTCTAAATGAAGCTTGTTTTAAATTTCTCGATGATTTATTTACAGCTAGTGCAGTTGTAGTATCATTATATGCCAGCTATAATTTGACGAAGTCATCTTTAGTATCGGTTATTTTTACAAATAAAGAATTAGTAGGAGTTCCTTATGTTTATTTAATAATTCGCTGTGCTATTAGATACTATATTTCTTTAGAAGAGAAAAAGTAATATTATAGTATGATTTATAGATAATTAAGGGTATAAAATCATTATAGGGAGCTAAATGAATGAGCAGAATATTTAAAGTTTTTATAGTCATGCTTGCGCTCGGATTTTATTTAATGGGAGAAGCTCACGTATTTGCAGCTGATGAACTAGAACTAAAACCATACCAGTTATATAAAAATGAGGATTTTCATTGTCAAATGTCTCCTCCTGAAGGTTGGCTAATTGTAACACCGCAAACAGGAGAATTGATTACTTTATTAAAAAAATCGCCTTTTACTTATAATGGATTACCTATAATGTTAGGCATCAACATTAAAGGAAAATTTTTAAATTCAACCGTTAAATCTTATAATGAAATATCAAACGATAAACTTCAAAATATAATATCTAATTGCCTGCCAGACTTGGAAAAAAACGGGAAAACAGAAGGAACTATAAAAGATATTGGAGCACATAAAGTAATTTGGTTTGAAGTATTAGAAAATAAGATGATAATGGATAATAATGTAAAGACTTTCTATATTAACTTTATGGATAATGGGTATATTTGGTCGTTGGTTATTTCTAATGTTCCTACACAATACTGTGATACAATGAGCAAAGATATAGTAAGTCTAATAGCATCATTTAAGACGATTTAAAACTCATAAGAAAAGTGGACTGCGGTTCGAGTTCGTTTTAGCCATTAATATACGGCATTGCACAAGATGAACTTATAGACATCATGCATACTTTATTTGTACAGTAATTGTACAGTAATTAGCAAAATAACGATGTGAAATGACCGATATTATCGCATAATGATGAGTAAATAGAAAACACCTACAAGTCCTTATATATCAACGGATTGCAGGTAATCAGCAGGCTAGCGGATATACTCTTAAAAAGCCGGTCACAGTCTTGGGGTGGAAGAGGTCGTGAGTTCAAATCTCGCCGCTTCGACCATAATAACTCCAGTAAATCCGCAGTCGTTTAGACTTGCGGATTTTTTACTTATTTGATTTTATAGTGGATAATAAATTATTGCTGTTGTTTTAGTTATTGTAGTTTGGAGTGATACTAATGTTTGAGATCGTGATAAAAAATGGTATTCTAGTAGACCCGGAAAAGTTGACGAGAAGTATTGGTAATATTGGCATCGATCAAGGGAAAATAGTGGTTGTCACCGAAGACGTCATTTGTGGACTTGAGGAATTTGATGCTGCAGAGCGGATGGTATGTCCGGGATTTATTGATGTCCATGGGCATGTGGACTTAAATGATTATTGTGCAGAACTTTCGCTTAGACAGGGAATTACCACAACAGTCGGCGGGAACTGCGGGCTAAGCCCTTTAGATATTGATGCCTTTTTTGCTGCGCAGGAACAGCAAGGCTTTATTATTAATCAATGCGAAATGCTTGGACATTCAATGAGTCTCCGTGAAGCGGTGGGAGCGGTTGACCCGTTAAAACCGGCAAGTAAAGAGCAATTAGTCCGTATGGAATATATTGTTGAGAAGGCCTTTGAACAGGGGGCCTGCGGTCTTTCGCTAGGCCTTGCTTATGCGCCAGGCAGCTCGGATGATGAGGTATACCGGCTCAGTAGGCTGGCGGCAAGGTATGGAAGAATTGTCGCAGTGGATACGCGTATGCTGACAGGCAGTGATATGTATTCCTTGGTTGAGGCTGTGTCTATTGCTAGAGAAACCGGAGCGCGGGTTCAGGTTTCCCATCTGGTGTATCAATACGGAACAGGCATGATGCGAGAAGCCTTGGCGGTAATCAATAAGGCGCGGGCTGATGGCCTTGATATTCGTTTTGATAGCGGCATGTATACCCAATGGGCCACGCATATCGGTGCGGTACTGTTTGATGCCAATAATATGGAGATAAATGGGTGGAATTGGCAGGATTTTCTGGTTATTACGGGAAAATATAACGGCCTGCGTATGAATATGGATATCTACCAGGAACTCAGGCGGGATGATCCACATGCGTCGGTAGTTGTATTTACAGGCATTGAAGAAGAAATTTATCTGGCGCTTACTCATCCTTATGCCATGCCTTCAACCGATACAGGTCCCTATGCGCCGGGAGAAGGGCATCCACAAATAGCAGGCAGCTTTCCCCGCTATTTTAGGAAGATGGTTGCGGAGCGTTATGAATTAAATATTATGGAAGCTGTGCGTAAAGCAACATTACTGCCGGCTGAGACTCTGGGGCTCTATTCGAAGGGGCGTTTGAGCGAAGGGATGGATGCTGATATTGTAGTATTTGATATGAAACGCCTTGTTGATAAGGCTGATTTTGGCCTCCCAGATGCTTCGCCGGAAGGTATTGATTATGTTTTTGTCAATGGGAAACTGGCTTTAGCCAAAGGCAGCTTGCGGGACATTCGTGCAGGCAAAGCCGTACGGTGTATGAAACCAGTATATGATTATCAGATATAACGAGAAAATGTGGGAGTAGAGAAAAATCTGGTTGACGGTTGTAAATTCATGTGATAGTATTTAATAAAAGTTATGCTGACTGGAAAACCAGAGGCGTAAAGGATTAAAAATCCTTTACGCCTCTTTTTAGTTGGCCCTGAGCAGCTTATACGGCTGGTAGGAAAAAATCCGGAGGCGGTACATAAACTTTGTGAACTTTCCTTAGAAACTACCCTTAATTATACCAAAGCAGTGATAGACTGCGGCTGCACACCGAGTCTGACTGATGCCATGTCATCCAGCACAATTATCAGTCCCCGGCAGTTGCCGAGGTGAAGGTGCTAGAGCTTGCCACTACGGAAAACTTTGATAAATTATTTATAAATTGTCTTAATTTTTAAAGAAGGAAGCGATATAACATGAGTACACAAAAAAAACTAAGCTGCAGTGATTGCGGCGTATTAAATTGTTTTAGACAGCAGGGGAAATTTCCTGAGTTTTGTCTTACGACAAATACAGCTAGTACTACGATTGATGACGCTGTAAAACATTATCAGGGCAAGGGGCAGGATGCCAAAATGGCGCGAGCTGCGGCCGAAATTGAAGGAATTTATTATGGCAGGCTGACAAGAGTAGAAGAGATTATCGCTTTTGCCAAACGGATTGGCGCCAAAAAAATTGGCATCGCAACCTGCGTTGGTTTAATTAATGAAACGAAGATTTTCTGTAAAATTTTAGAAGCCAAGGGACTTGAAAGCTACAGCGTAATATGTAAGATAGGTTCGATTGATAAGACAAGAATTGGTATTCCAGAAGAATTAAAGGTAGAGAAGGGCTGCTATGAGGCTATCTGCAACCCGGTACTGCAGGCTAAGCTCTTAAATGAAGCTAACACCGATCTTAATGTTGTCAATGGACTATGCGTAGGCCATGATTCGTTATTTATTAAGTATTCTAAAGCGCCTGTTACCACGCTTATTACCAAAGACCGGGTTACTGGGCATAATCCGGCGGCTGCGCTTTATACCAGTGGTTTTTATTACAAGCGGTTATTGAAGGAGGATAGCGAAATATGAGATTAAAAAAGCTAATTGCACTAATTTCAGTTCTGGCCTTAAATATCCCAGTGAACTCTCTGGCGGGATGAAGCAGCGTGTGGCAGTAATTAATCCTACTGGTAAGGGGGGCGTCATGGGAAAAGAAATTAAAAATACTAATGTACAAAAATTAGATATTACGTCTGAGTTAATGGATAGTATCGAAAAGGCTATACGGGATATTTCGCATGGATCTGTTACTTTAATTGTACAGGATTCATGCGTTGTGCAAATCGAGAAACAGGAGAAAATCAAGCTTTGCTGAGAATTTATGTACGGAAGGTGAAGTAATGGAAGAGAATGCTAAAAGGTCTCTAAGCCAAGAAAGTAAAGCCATTCGGACAAGTGTGCTAGAGGCTCTGAGAGAGTTGAAATATGGTCAGGTTACTATTGTAATCAAGGCAGGTAAGATTACACAAATAGAGAAGACTGAAAAGCAGCGCGCTAATTTGGAGGGCTTGTATGGTGATGGGATTTAACTTGGTGCTGATAAATAAAAATATGAAAAGTATTATTGACATTTATAGCTGATGGTGTTAATATGTATCTAAGTTAAATATCAAGTTAGCTAATTGGAAAACCAAAGGCTAAGAGTAGTCCCTTTATGGGGAATATCTCTTGGCCTTTATTTTTTTTACAAAATTTAATTTATATTAAAGGAGTTGTTTTAAATGTCTAAAATTGCTAATAATCTCACTGAATTGATTGGAAATACTCCACTATTAGAACTAAATAATTTCAGCAAGGCCCAAGGATTAGGAGCTAAAGTAATAGCTAAATTAGAGTACTTTAACCCACTTAGTAGTGTGAAAGACCGTATTGGTTATGCGATGATCAAAGACGCTGAAGACAAAGGACT
>JAJFUN010000008.1 GCA_021372375.1 Pelosinus sp.
ATTGAGAAACAACTTGGCAAATATGTAAGCTGGCTGGACTGGTTTATTGCTGCCGCGCCGTTTGCCATCATTATGTCAATAGCTCTATATTATGTTCTCCTAAAAATTATGCCGCCGGAAACCAATGAAATAGCAGGCGGCAAAGAAGCCATTGCCCGCGCGATTAGAGAGCTCGGCCCCATGAAAACAAATGAAAAGAAATTAATGATTATTTCGGTAATACTGCTTTGTTTCTGGGCGACTGAAAAAATTCTGCATCCCTTTGATACTTCTACAACGACAATTGCCGCTATTTCCCTTATGCTGTTACCTGGTATCGGTATTATGACCTGGCGAGAAGCAGAGTCAAAGATTTCCTGGGGCACACTCATTCTCTTTGGTGTCGGCATTAGCTTAGGCTCTGCCATTTTATCAACCAAAGCTGCCGCCTGGACAGCCAAGCTCCTCGTGTCAGCCTTTGGCCTTACAACCATGCCCGCCCTCATTATTTTGGCCGTCCTTGCTGCCTTCCTAATTATTATCCACTTGGGCTTTGCCAGTGCAACAGCGCTTGCCGCAGCCATGATTCCGATTATCATTTCCATCTTGCAGGGCGTACAGACACAAGGCATCAACGCAGTCGGACTTACGATTATTCTGCAGTATGTAATCAGCTTTGGCTTTATCCTGCCGGTAAATGCCCCGCAAAATATGGTGGCTTACGGCACCGGAACCTTTGAGGTTAAAGACTTCATTAAAACAGGTATTCCGCTTACCATTATCGCCTATCTTCTTGTACTACTGCTTGGCGCAACATACTGGAAATGGCTAGGGCTGGTATAATAAAGTCAACGTAATCGAGTAGAAGACTACCCAATATTGAATAGCCGACCTCTCACACCACCGTACGTACCGTTCGATATACGGCGGTTCACTAGTTTAAGTGCAATGCCTTGTATCTTTTTGTCTGCTTCTTTGCTGCTCAGTGTAGGCTCTGTTATTTTCTTCATCTAATTCAGCTATGCGTTTTTCTGATTGTGCTAGCTTTTCAAATACTGTCATAAAAAAATTCATGTACGTTATTTTCTATATATACCGCAAAAACACCGTAAAGGCCAGTATTTATAAGGCTTTACGGTGTTTCTGTATATTAATGCCTGCTTTTACCGTTCTCGCAATCCCTCACTTTTATATTTTAGAAATGGATCTAGAAAATATTCAATAATCCGCTTTTGTCTAGTTTTAATTTCTGCCGTCACTGACATCCCAGGCGCTAAATATACCTTTTTATCACTTACCATCACATAATTTTGCTTAGCCTTGCAGACAGCCCGGTATACCAGTCCCTTGTCCTTATCATCCACAGCATCTGAACTTAGTTCAGTCAGCTCGGCATCAATGGTGCCAAACTTTTGAAAGTTGAAAGTTGTCACTTTGATTTCTGCCTTTTGTTCTTCGTGGACAAAGCCAATATCTTGATTATTTACCCAAACCTCGAACTCCATATCAGTTCCTTCCGGCACAATAAGCATCAAGGCCTGTGCGGGAGTAACTACCCCCCCTATTGTATGGATTGCTACCTGCTGCACTGTACCAGAAATAGGGGCCACAATAGTACACAGCCTATTTTTCTCTTCCGCCTTTTTTAGTTCTTCCTGCGTAGATTTTAGCTTCTTGCGATCCTCGACCAAAGTAGTCATAATGTCCTTTTCCTGCTCTTTTACTATGTTATTCATAGTTTCCATACTTTGTAGAAGTGCCGCATTGTCTTTTACGATTTCTGTCGCTTGTGTCAAATAATCTTGCTGCAGCGTAACTTTCTTTTCTTTGCAATCTTGATATACAAAATCAGATATGGCACATTGTTCCAAAAGTATACGTGATTTTTCCTCTTTATCGGATGCAATTTCAAGCTGTTGCGCCAGCTTTTCCCGTGTAGACTGGGCAATACCCACAGCCGACTGCGCCTGACGAATACCTTGCTGCGCAGCAGCTAACTTTCCTTGATAGTCAGATCTGCGTTTGTCATAAAGTAATTTCTGAAATTGTATATCTTCCGCATCTACACCTGCGTTAGCCGTAGGATTAAATGATTCGCCTGCCAGTTCTGCCATAAGTCGGCTAATTTCAAGTTCCAGATGGGCCTTTTCCTTAACTAAGTTGGCCAGGTCCGCAGCGGTAATCGTTGTATCAAGCTCCATTAGCACATCGCCCGCTTGTACTTTGCTGCCCTCTTTAACATGAATAGCCTTCACAACTCCTTTATCTTCCGCCTGAATTGTTTTAGTATAACCAGAAGGAATGACTTTTCCGTTTGCTACCGCGACTTCATCAACATGCCCGACAATGGCCCAAATAACTGCTATCGTAAAAGCAGCAATAACTACCCAAGTAATTGCCCTGCCTATCGGCGAAGGCGGCATTTCTATTACTTCCAGCGCTGCCGGCAAAAATTCCATTTCATTTGATGACAGCTGAGGATCTTCACCGGCAGATTTTTCAGAGTTCTTTTTTATCCCTAAAAAATTTAAAAAATTACTTCTTCCTGTTATGATACGCATTCTTCTGTTCCTTCCTGCTGCGCATGCAAATGATAATAAGCCCCTTTTTGTTTCATTAATTGCTGATGGCCGCCCATTTCTACAATTCGGCCTTTTTCCATGACAATAATACCATCTGCATTGCGCACTGTTGATAATCGATGAGCAATAATTAGTACCGTACGTCCTTCACAAATTCGTTTAAGGTTATTTTGAATAATTCTCTCCGACTGATAATCAAGCGCACTTGTCGCTTCGTCAAAAATTAAAATACGAGGATTTGTTAGTAACGCACGAGCAATGGCAATACGCTGTCTCTGCCCCCCAGAGAGCGCTGTACCGCGCTCACCAACTGTTGTATCGTACCCTTCAGGAAGTTCTAATATGAATTCATGCGCTCCCGCTAAATTAGAGGCCCACATAATCTTTTCCATTGGCGCACCAGGTTCAGCCGCCGCAATATTATCCCGGACTGAACCGTTAAATAAAAAGTTTTCCTGCAAGACAACCCCAATTTGTCTTCGCAGCCAAGCAGGCTCTATTTGCGTTAAATCAATGCCATCAATCAGCACACGACCCCGTTCCGGAACATACAAACGCTGCACCAATTTTGTCAACGTACTTTTTCCTGAACCAGAACGGCCTACAATACCGATTGTCGCTCCTGCTGGAATGTTTAGGCTAATATTATCTAAAATAACTGGTCCGTCTATTCGATAACGGAAGCTAATATTTTCAAAAGAAATATGTCCTTTAATTGTAGGAAGCGTTGTACGGTTAGGATTAAAAGCCGGTTCACGCTCACTATTTAGAATATCACCCAATCTTTCAATAGAAAGCCTTACTTGCTGAAAATCCTGCCAGGTATTAACAAGCCTCAACACTGGCTCAACAACTCTGCCAGACAGCATCTGAAAAGCAATAAGTTCCCCTACTGTCAGATTGCCATCCATAACTAGATGCGCCCCAAACCACAAAATAGCTAGACTTGATACTTTCTGAATGAATTGCCCAGTATTGCCCGCCATGTTAGATAGTAAGGTCGTTTTAAAGGAAGCCTTTACGTAATTCGCCAAAAGGTTTTCCCATTTATGATTCATTTGCGGCTCAATCGCCAAACTCTTTAATGTATGAATGCCGGTAATTGATTCGACAAGATAGGATTGACTTTCCGCACCGCAAGCAAACTTGTGATTGAGCCGCTCACGAAAAATAGGTGTAACAATAACAGATAACAAAATAAAAAATGGTATGGCGGCCAAAGCGACAAAGCTAAGTTGCACACTATAAAAGAACATAACAATAATAAACACTGTCCCAAAAAAAATGTCCATGATTACTGTTAGCGCTGAGCCTGTGATAAACTGGCGAATGTTATCCAGTTCCCTCATTCTTGCAACAGTATCCCCTACACGGCGAACTTCAAAATATTTTATAGGTAATGCCAACAAATGATTAAATAATTTGGAGCCTAAAATGACATCCACGCGATTGGTGGTATGCGAGAACATATAGGACCGTAATATTCCAACTGTTCCCTCGAATATGGCAATCAAAAACAGACCTAATGCCAGAATATCCAGTGTAGATACCCCTTTATGTACAAGTACTTTATCAATAATGACCTGCGAAAATAAGGGTGTAATCAGTCCAAAAAGCTGTAAGAAAAAAGATGCGACAAGCACTTCGCCAAATAATTTTTTATATTTAAGTACGACTGGTATAAACCATTTAATATTAAATTCCTGGCTCAAACTAGCTATACTGATACGCCTAGTAAGCAGTATAATCTGTCCATCCCAAATTGATGCAAGAACGTCATATTCGAGCATTGCCGGACGTTCTTTTGTTGGGTCAAATACCAGAACTTTATCCTGATTGGCCTTTACTAACACTACATAAGTACCATTTGATAGTATCGCAATTGCTGGCAAAGGCAGCTTCGATATTTTGCCAGGTGTCGTTTTTCTATGTTTGGCCTTGAGGCCAATTTGTTTGGCTGCACGAAGCAGCGTAATAATATCTAGTTGTTGATCAGAAACACTATAAGCACGTTTAAGCTGATGATAATCTGCCGGAATGCCAAGCATTCTGGCCGCAGTAATTAAACAAACCAGTCCGCAGTCCAAGTCCGCATTGGTTGTTGTATTTTCGTTTTGGGGCTGTTTTATATCTTCTTTCACTGCAATCCTCCATATTTCCACTTGTTTGCAAAGCAATATGCCCGATGGGTTACCCCATCGGGTATATTACACATTCATTTTCCTTGTTAATTAACTAGCCTTAGCTTGATTCCCACTAGTGGTGGCAATGACTAATTTATTGGCTTGATCTTGAATAAAGGTATTTAATTGATCTGCCGCAAGTGGTGCGTAGACTTCCAACGAAGCGTCTTTTAGCATTTGAACTTTCTTATCTATATCAGTTGAGGTAAGGGTAGTTCCATCGCTAAAGCTGAAGTTTTGTACTTTGTATTGATCGCCTTGCATCCAATTTGAAATAGTAATGGTTTCCTGGGTTTGAGAGTTTTTGAACACTAAGTCGTTATTGTTCTTTTCGAATTGAAGATTCGATTTGCTAAGTCCTCGGAAGATAAGAGTATCATTGCCATTGTCTTGGGAATCACTAACAGAATTATCAACGATATCATTACCTGAACCATTACCCCAAGCATATATATCATCTCCAATACCACCGTTTAGATAATCATTGCCTGCTCCGCCATATAATTTATCATTGCCTTCGTATCCATATATTTTGACCCCATTATTTATCACCGCTGTTAGAATATCGTCCCCATTAGTCCCTTTTATACTTGACAATGTCTCTACTTCGCTAGCCGTTAATTCACTTCCGTCAGCAAACACTATTTTATTTAGCTTATAATCTGCTCTTTTAAACCAATCTTGTACTGTCAGTGTTTCTCCGCTTTCTTTGTTCCTGAATACCAGATTGGTCCCGCTAATTAAATACTCCAGCGAATCTTTCGTGACTCCTTCGCC
>JAJFUN010000010.1 GCA_021372375.1 Pelosinus sp.
TTTCAAAGTGATTGCACATACTAAGAGTACACCGGTTGCGGCCATGTATGATGAAGCCCGCCGGATATTTGGGGTGCAGTTCCACCCGGAAGTGGTACATACGCCGGAAGGCATGGCTATGCTGAAGAATTTCCTGTTTACTATTTCTGGCTGTAAGGGCAACTGGAACATGGGTTCTTATGTCGATATTGCCATTAAGGAAATCCGGGAAAAGGTGGGTAAAAAACGGGTGCTGTGTGCACTAAGCGGCGGTGTGGATTCTTCTGTTGCAGCTGTATTGGTACATCGCGCCATTGGCGATCAGCTGACCTGTGTGTTTGTAAACCATGGTTTTCTCAGAAAAGGCGAAGCCGAACAAGTTGTCAAGACCTTCCGTGAAGGCTTCCATATGAATCTTGTCTATGCCAATGCTACTGAGCGTTTTATGACTAAGATGACTGGGGTCACTGAGCCGGAGAAAAAACGCAAAATCATTGGCGAAGAATTTATCCGGGTTTTTGAGGATGAATCCTCGAAGATTGGCGAGATTGATTTTCTGGTACAGGGCACGCTATATCCTGACGTGGTGGAAAGTGGTACCGAAACCGCAGCTGTTATCAAAAGCCATCACAATGTCGGGGGCTTGCCTGAAGACATGAAATTTGAACTGATTGAGCCGCTGCGCGACTTGTTCAAAGATGAAGTACGGGCTTTAGGTAAAGAACTTGGACTGCCTGATGATATTGTACAGCGTCAGCCATTCCCAGGACCGGGCCTTGCTATCCGCATTATCGGTGAAATTACCGAAGAACGTCTCGAAATTCTCCGGGAAGCCGATTCTATCGTGTATCAGGAAATTAAAAATGCCGGACTTTATAATAAAGTATGGCAGTCCTTTGCCATACTGCCTGCCATGAAAAGCGTTGGCGTAATGGGTGATGAACGTACGTATGCCTATACTGTAGGTCTTAGAATTGTTTCAAGCGAAGACGGTATGACCGCTGACTGGGTAAGACTGCCGTATGAAGTGCTTGACAGCATTTCCCGCCGCATTGTCAATGAGGTTAAAGGGGTAAATCGTATTGTGTATGATATTACTTCCAAGCCGCCTTCGACAATTGAGTGGGAGTAATAAGAAAAAACCTGCGGAATCCTATAAAATAAGGATTTCGCAGGTTTTTTTATGTAGGGGCAATCCCTCTGTGGTTGCCCGCGTAAAGACGTTCTAACAAGAAGAAACTAATCTGTGGTAATAAGGAAAACAAACTTATAAGCAGGGCGACAGGTAAATTGTTTCTTGCCAGCGGAGAAACAGTACACCTGTCCCCTGTAAGACATAGTACAGAGGGATTATCCAATTGGGGATAAAAAAACTCCGAACAATCAGTTTTGTGTATAATGGGATGGAAGGATATGAATGCACCTGTCCCAGGGAAGATTTTCTATACCCATATCAACGACAATTCATCCATTTCCAAAGCATTTACGTTTTAGCTGGTTGGGAGCTTATTCCCGTTTCACGTGCAAGGCTGTGATCTTTGCTGATGGAATGGATAATCCTTCGAAACTATTCTTAGGAGGTTTCTTATGTTTTTCAACCGTCCTGCTATCGGTATCGATGTCGCTAAAGAATTTTGTGTTTACGCTGCAGTTTCTCCCAACGGCAAAGTCTTAGTCAACCCATTTAAAGCCCTGAACGACAAAAAGGGGCTTTTTTTCGCTTTAAACGAAATAAAAAAAGTGGAAAAAACGTTTGGTAGTAAACCAGCAATTGTCCTAGAATCAACAGGTCACTTCTCTAAACGTATTAGCCACTTCTTTTTAAAACAGGAACTTGATGTCTTCCTCATCAATCCCTTTATTTCACATTCTATCAAAAATTCAGCGGTGAGAAAAGTAAAGACTGACCAAGTTGATGCTGTTGACTTAGCAAAATTATTTTTTACACAAGATTTACGCAATACATATATGCCGAGCCAAGCACTAGCAAACTTGCAGAATTTATCTCGGACTAGATTTCAACTAGTACAACAACGTGCAGGTATTTTAAATCAGCTTACGGCAGCAATTGAACAAGTTGCTCCACTATTTCCTAAAGTATTTGATCCATCCTCGTTAACAGCTCTCACTTTGCTAACTCAATTTCCCTCTCCGGCGGAATGGTCGAAAGACAGCAATTATAAAGCAATAACCGCAATGTTAGAAACATTACCTAGACGCGGTAAAGAATATGCTCATAAAAAATATGAAGCCTTACAGAATTGTGCTAAAGACGCAGAATTTACGGGTATTCAGCTATCGGCCAATTTCATAATTATCCAGATTTATGCCGGCAACGTACAATTTATGGATGCTCAAATTAAATCTATTGATGCTGAGATTAATAAATTGGCAGAGCAGCTCCCCGAAATTACATTACTCAAAAGTATACCTGGCATAGGTGAAACATTAGCGCCACTTATCTTAGGAGAAATAGGCGATATTGAACGATTTACTAATGCCAAACAGCTTGTAGCTTACTGCGGCATTGATCCATCTGTTCGCCAATCCGGCAACTTTGTGGGTACGAAAAACAAGGTAACCAAAAGAGGCTCCCGCTTCTTAAGACGATCCTTGTATATTGTTGCGACAACAGCTATTCGTAAAGCGCCTAATGGATCATTTGTTAATTCTGTTATCTACGATTATTACCAAAAGAAAATAGAATCTAAACCCAGAAAGCAAGCATTAGGTGCCATTATGAACAAGCTTCTGAGAATTGTATTCTCCGTTCTGAAAAATAAACAATCTTTCCGTTTAATTACCTCAGAACAGCAAGTTGAAATTTATAATCTTAACCGTAAAAAAGCGGCATAATTAGCTACATATTTATGAATGTTAAACAGGCCTTGTCAAAAAAAGTTCGCATTTTTTCGAGGCCTGTTTGCTGTGTCTCTTATCATAAAGATAATTTTTTGAAGATGGACTTGACTTTACTTAGCTGGTCTTTGTTTCTGTAGTTAGAATCTTGTGCATATTAGTGTGCTACATTGGGGGGGGACGAGAAAATCTTTGGTTGTTATGTCTGCGGGAACAATATGAATAGTGGGCTGCTCATATGAATAAACATGCACCCATTGTCCATCGCGAATGAGATCAATTCTGCCAAGTTGTCGGCCTTCCCAGTTCCATGAGCGGATAACGTCACAAACCAGTTTGTTAATTTTTTTCCGAGACAGGGAGGAAGTCGCCTGTACCGGAATGCCACAAATAGTTACATATCGTAAATGCTGACCCATTTATATTGCTCCTTTCCGTTCGTTGTAGATGATACCTTTTATAAGGATCGCATTGTTGTGCAATTACTTTTCTTGCTTACCTAATGTGCCATGCCTGAGCCGCCTTTTTTGTGCGGATCATTGTCTGACATAAACAACGCGACCACTGCCAAAACCACCAGTGTGAAAGCGACGAAGTTATAAGCATCCCTGTAGGCGAGAATACTGGCTTGATGGAGAAGCTCTTGATAGATTTTCCCCATTGCCGCTGTCGCCGCTTGATCGTGTGGTACACCCAATCCCATAATTGCATTCGTATAAGAGGAGAGAGCCGTATTGTAACCGGGATCAGCATACGTCAAGTGCTGCGCTAGATAAGTTTGATTTACCTGTTGGTTGCGCACAGTAATGTTGGTAACCATTGCGATGCCGAAGCTGCCCCCCAGATTGCGTGACAGGGAAATAATGGCCGAAGCGTTGCTGCTGTTTTCTGGAGAAATTTTTGAGAAGGCAAGAGTGCTGGCTGATACAAAGAGGAATGGCAGACCAACCATCTGGAGAATGCGCATCAAAAGGAAAGTATTGTAATCCGTCTGCGGTGTTATAAGACCAGTAGCCCACATACCGAAAGCGGTTGCCAGCATACCAAAAGAAATCAGATGCCGGGCCTGAACGATATTAACTAATTTTCCGGCGATTGGCATGATAAAGATAAGGGCTATCCCGCTGGGCGAAAGTACAAAGCCAGACGTAGTGGCATCATATCCGAAGTTTGCCTGTACCAACATGGGTAACAGTGTGGAGCTTGCATACAAGGCAACTCCGACAAAGAAGAGCATAAGGCAGGGCAGGCCGAAACTGGGGATGCTCAGGAGTTTCAAGTCCACTACTGGATTCTTTTGTCGCCACAACCAGATGATTGCCACAATAAGAGCGAGGACAGCGATGATTGTACAAAGTATGATAAAAGAACTGTTGAACCAATCTTCCTGCTGTCCTTTATCGAGTACAAGTTGTAGCGCACCAATACCAAGGGCAATTAGACTCAGGCCAATATAATCAACGGAATCAACTTTTTTCTTTTGTGCGGTGGGTGGATCGACAACAAGAGTATTGACCAGAATGGCAGCCACAATGCCGATAGGCACATTCATTAAAAAGATCCAGCGCCAACTGTAATTATCGGATATATAGCCTCCCAAAACCGGTCCCAATATGGGAGCCAGTAAGGTCGTCAGACCCGTGAGGGCTAAAGCCATTCCCAGTTTTTCGGCGGGAAAGCTATCTTTGATGATGGCCTGTTGGCTTGGTTGCAGACCGCCGCCGGTCAGACCTTGTAATAACCGGAACACAATGAGCATTGGCAGCGAAGTCGAAATGCCGCACAGAAAAGAGGTGAGCGTAAAACCCACAATACATAAGATGAAAAAATTCTTGCGCCCCATTAGATCGGACAACCAGCCGGAAAGTGGCAGAACGATACCGTTGGCTACAAGGTAAGAAGTCAGCACCCATGTACTCTCATCCGTACTTGCACCAAGCGATCCGGCAATGTGCGCAAGGGCGACACTGGCCACCGTTGTGTCCAGTACTTCCATAAAGGCAGCAATGCTGACGACACTTGATACAAGAATTGGATTTGTCGGCTTAGCGGCGTGGTCACTCATATCCTACCGCCCTTGGTATAGACGGTTGGCACCACTGACATTCCTGGTCCCAACTGGGGAGCTCCATCCGGCATGCTTTCAAATATAATTTTTACGGGAACGCGCTGTACCGTTTTGACAAAGTTACCAGTAGCGTTCTCTGCTGGAAAGAGAGAGAAGTAAGAACCTGTACCAGACTGAATACTATCCACTTTGCCGCGTAGCTGGACATTGGGGAAGGCATCAACACGTATATTGACAGATTGTCCCGGGTGCATATACTCAAGTTGAGTTTCTTTAAAATTGGCCACGACCCATATGTCCGTTCCGACCAGGGTTGCCAGTTGTTGGCCTGCTTGCACATAGTTGCCGATTTCTACGCTGCGTTTGGTGATGCGGCCATCCATGGGGGCAATGATCTTGGTATTGGCGAGATCATTTTCTGCTTGAGCGAGATCATTTTCGGCCTGCTTGATTTGAGCCTGTAATTGATCGCTAGTGGCTTTCGCTGTTGCTATAACGGTAGGTGCTGTATTTGCCGAGCGAAGGTTAGCGCGTAGTGCATCAAGATTGGCGCGGGTCGATTTTTCCGTTGCGATTGCCTGATCAAACTGCTGTCTGGAGCAGGCACCGGCAGCAAACAGACTTTCCATGCGCTGTCTATCGCTGAATGCTTTTTCCCAAGTTGCTGCAGACGAAGCTACTTGAGCGTCTGCAGCGTCAACGGTGGAGGGAGCGGAAATCATGGTCGTTTTCACATTGTTATTTGAAGCATCGGCAGCAGCCTGGGCGGCTGCCAAGGCCGCCTTGGCCCGGTCTCGGCGAATAATATAATCCGTCGGATCAATTTCAAATAAAACATCACCGGTCTTGACCAATTGATTATCCTCAATGTTTACCGTTTTCATATAACCTAGTACCTTTGGACTTAAAACCACCGTGCGACCATCAATTATGGCATCGTCTGTCGACACCTCGCCGCGGTGCAAATAGAAATAAGCCCCAGCTCCGATGGCGGCTATCAAAAAAATGGTCAGGATTTTGACTAACTTTGAATTAATTTTAATCTTCATAACATCACCCTCTCATAAATATTAAACCTTATGTACAAAAAATGTATTTGTAGTACTGATAAAAAATATAGGCACTTAATAAGTGCTTATATTTTTTTATTTGTCACTAACGTTTTGACTGCTCCCATCGGAAAGTATAATGCCAAAGTATAAAATGTTCGCCACTTTTTCCATGGCCTTTTTGAAAGTCAGGCTGTTCTGCATTAAAAAATTTTGATCCAACAATTCATTGACAGTGGCGGTAAAGATTACTTTGGTAATCGTAAGATCAATGGGACGAAAATATCCAGATTCCATACCTTGGATTAACAGAGACTCAATGAGTTGCCATTTTTGATCGCGATATTGATGGCTCTTTTTCCACTCTTCGGGAAATTGACGTTTCAAAGCAAGGATAAAATTGTTGCTGATAGGCAGAAGAATTTTGGGTTCATTTACAAATAATGCTTTCAATTTTTCCGGAATGTTCATCATATCATTATTTAGTATTTCTTCATCCTGTTGTTGGACGCTTTCTAAGAGGGAGTCCATTATTGCTCCAATTAAATATTCCTTAGACTTAAAGTGGGCATAAAGTGTAGTCTTACTAATTCCCAAACGGGTAGCGAGATCCAACATGGTAAATTTAATGCCGGTTTCGTTGATTTCTTTCATGGCTGCCGCCATAATTCGATTGCGCATAATTAGCACCTCGATTTGTTCTTTGAGTACGAAAAATGTTTTTATAGTACTAAACTAATTATAATTGTAATCTCTTGGCATGTCAAGAGGAATAGTTATTAGGAATATGGGGGAGCAGGAGGGCATGAAGACGAACTTCTTTTAGAAACATTAAGTACCATAAAATGAAGTCATCGTTAGTAAAAATACTATGTCGTAGGGCACTGACATTTATCCGTCAAAAGGCAAAATGGCTTAACCTGCCGATATAGACAAAAAGACCTTGCATTAAAGCTTTTCGAAGCTTATGCAAGGTCTTTTTTTATCCTCAACCCGCGTAAATACAGGGATTTCTGCTTGCTAAAAAGAGCGTTCACCATGGAGTGGCGGGCATGTCTGGCAAAGCCAGAGCGAATAAAGAAAAATGCCCTTTACAGAATAAACGGCAGTGCCCCGCGACAAGAAAAAACCTGCGGAGTCCTATAAAATAAGGATTTCGCAGGTTTTTATGTAGGGGCAATCCCTCTGTGGTTGCCCGCGTAGAGGCGTTCTAACAAGAAGAAACTAATCTGTGGTAATAACAAAAACAAACTTATAAGCATTGGCTTTTTTTATGCCACAGAAAGTCTTTTCACATCAGATCGTTTGTGCGCGGGCAACCACGGAGGGATTGCCCCTACAATGGATTAGAAGGAAATTTTGAGAAACAAGAACAAGATCCCTATTATACTCTTCATAACCTCCCTCTTTGCTTGTCCGTCCCTAATGAGTATAATATCATCCTTTTGCCACTGAATTGGATTATTCGAAATGTACTCTGAAATATTTCGGTAATCTTCTTCATTTCGAATAATGTGTTCATAATAATTACGTTGCCATAACTTTTGGTGAAAAGGCTTCCATTTATTTTGATTAACACCGTCGATATATTTTTTTGTTGTGAATGTTTTAAAACCATGTATAATATCCGGCAACCCCATCTTCTTTTTAGACATATTGCAATTTGTAACCGAAACAATGTAATGAATGTGATTAGGCATAATTTGAAATTCTTCAATATTAATCCCATTATAATATGTTGGCAATCCTATCAATACATTCTGAATCATTTTTCCAGCGCTATTTAATACCACCTGAGGAATGACGCTTGTTTTGTTACAAACCTCTCCAAACAAATGAAATCGGTTGTTGGTACAAATAGTAATAAAATAAAAACCAGTTTGCGAATAGTCGAATTCTTTTAGACGAATTGTTTTACGACATGGCTTGTCTAAGCAATCCGTAATATTGTCTTTTTTCATTTTTACCTCTTGGGAATTCTTATTAATAATTTAAATCAATCCATCTATTGCCTATAGTCTATGTATATTTTCTTATATTATCCGTCCATTAGGTTTAGACGCTCTACAAGATGGCGTTAGCATATAAATAGTACAAAATGAATTGGAGAAGTTCCTAAGCGTATTAATAATATGATGGAGGAACTTTAAAGAAGGTACCGTTTTTGTTATCATGATTATTCAGAGCTTGGCGTTAAAGGTTGTGCAATAAAATTAGGTGTAGGATATAGTTTTTACATAGAAGGTTTATAATGCGGAAAACGAAATAAGAATTAACAGTAATATTGGGAGGGGATAATATGAATCTTGAGTTTAATCTTGAGGCAATAATTGAATTATTGCCGTATGGTGTAAAAGATAAGCTATTATCAATTGAGCCTGAACAATTCAGGATAAAATCATACTGTATACTAAAATCAGCTATTAAAAAATCTCTTTCTATATATCCTGATATAAAGTTTTATAACCAGATATTTAAAAATAGAAAGTATTGTTCAGTTAATGATGATATTCATATCGCTATCCTTTTATTATTAGCTGATTATAATAAACCGATAATACAAAAAATAATCGCCCAGCAATCGCCAGGAAGGCCTGATAGAAATATTAAAGCACAGGATTTTGCTGTGTGTATTTTAGAATCTGCTGAAAAAATAATAGTAAAATATTTTAAGAATGGTGATTCAGGAAATGTTTTAATCCGAATTCCTACTTGCAGAGTTTGTTACTAGTAACAAAGTAGAAAGTAGCAATCATGTAGTTGATCCACTTGACGATTTTGATAAAAGTGCGATTGATGAAGAAAATCAAAGAAGAGTAAACGAGATATTTAGAATATTAGATGAGCAACAGCAAGAAGAAAAAAAGCAAAAGGATAAAGGACGAACTTTAACTTTAGGAATGACTAATAATTAAAAAGAACCTGCCCAGGCAGGTTCTTTCAATTTCCCCAATATATGCAACTATTCTACAATAAAATCAAATATATGTATCCCATTCTAGCCACTTAAAATTAAAAATGATGCTCAGAGTTATACGGTCGAGAAGGTAACAGACGTTCGAGCTGAATAATTAAAAGCTGTCGGGTAAGGGTATACGTGTATTTTTTATAGCTATTGCTTTTTTCTTAAGAGCGGTGTCAGATTGCCTTGATACATGATATGGAGGTTATGCATAGCCCTTGATAAGGCTACGTATAACAGCCGGGCATCAAAAGGGGTTGCCTTAAATTCTGTTTCTGAGGCATTCCACAAAATAACGCCGTCAAACTCTAGTCCCTTAGCAAGTGATACCGGGAGCACCGTAATTCCGCCTTGGTATTTTGAGGCCTGATTGATGATGAGATGAATAGGCTGGTCAATCTTCGCGAGCTTGACCGCAGACGTTAGCTGCTCATGTACCCAAACGGCATCTTCTTCCAGCTTAGTGATAATGCCGATTGATTTTGCGCCGCGGCTTAAAAAAATGCGGAGCATACTGGCCGCCTGAATAATGCCTTGTGACGGGGAGGAGATTTTTTCTAAGGTGGGCTTATGTCCGATTTCATATACGGGAATAGCCTTAGTGTGGCCTTGGGGCATGACGCGGTTAAAGACATCAATAATTTCCTTGGCAGAGCGATAGCTGTATTTTATCTCGCGGTACACACTGCGGGCATCGGCGAAGATTTCTTTTAGTACTACATTCCAACTGCTGATACTGCGGTAGGAATGTATGCCTTGGGAAAGGTCACCCATAATGGTAAAGGAGCCGTTACTGGAAAGACGTTTAATAATGGCAAATTCCAGCGCATTTAAATCCTGCGCTTCATCAATAACGATATGATCAAACTTGGTAATATGCCGCCAGCCATTTAATAAAAAATAAAGATAGGCAAGCGGCGCGAGGTCTTCTCGTTCGACCTGGCCGGTTTTTAGAAGAATGATAGAATATTCGCGAAGCGCATCGACATCAAAGTTTTTGTCTTTCACAATTTTAAAAATAATTTTATCGGCAAAAACTTGGCCGTAGGCCTCCAAAAGTTCCAAGGAGGGCCAGCGTTTTAAATATTTTTGCAAAAACGCTTCTGCGGCCTGTTGTACTTTTTTTATTTCGGTATCTTCAAGCCCTCCTTTTCTATGACGGCGGGCTTTTAAAATGTCCAGGTAGTTGTTAACGCGAAAGGTAATATAGCCTGTCAGCGTGCGCAGTCGTTCATTATACGGGGTTTTGGCATTAGCCATAAAGTTTTCCAGCTGTTCTTTGGCCTGAATAACCAGTTTTCCGTCAAACAGCACAATGTCTTCTAGTTTGCGGCAGACCTTTTGCGTTTTTCGTTCAATATAAGCATCCATTATCGGCATAAAATCAAGCGAGCCTTTAAGCCGGGCGGTATCCTCGACAAGTCTGATCTGCTGTTTGTCTTGTCCGGCCATGATGAGATCAAGCCGGCGATCTTCCTTGATGGTGTACTTTTCTTTGGTAATCATAGCTACGACATCTTCCCAAACCATCTGCTGTACATCGGCGGCATCAATTTCCGGCAAAAGTTCGGAAATATAATCAAGGAAAATTCGGTTTGGGGCAATGACAATTAGTTTTTTGGGATTTAGTTTTTCGGCATATAAAAGGTAGGACAGGCGGTGCAGTCCAATCGTGCTTTTGCCTGAGCCGGCGACGCCTTGAATGACGGTTACTTGATTTAAGGGTTCGCGGATGATTTTATTCTGTTCGGTTTGAATGGATGTAACAATGTCTTTTAGTTTATCAGCGGCGCCTTGTTTGAGCCGCTCCACTAAGAGCGGGTCAGCCAAAATGGCTTCCTGCTGGCGGGAGAGTACCTGGTCTAGTATGTAATTATCGACAATGGTTTTTAAGACGCCGTCTTCAATTTTATATTGTCTTTTTAGTTTTACATCACCACTGTAGTGATAGCGGCCCAAAACATCGTAGCTGGCTCTGCCGGCATAGCATTCATAAAAAACCGTAGAAATGGGATCACGCCAGTCAAAAACCAAAATGTCCTCAAGGTCTTGGATATTTATCTGTGCTATTTTACAGCGCCCAATATAAAAGCTATGGAAGTCTTCCGTATTATCTTCGCGAAAATCCACGCGGCCAAAATAAGGATTGTCGAGGGCTCCATCAATGTCATGAATTTTCTTGGCGTTATCGCCCCGCATCATGGCATGAACATAGGCACTAACTTCATCTTTCATGGACAGCGATTTTTGCATGCTGTTAAATCGTTCATCAATATCAGCATTGAGATCTTCCATAAGCTGCTTCATTTTGGTAATAGTAGCTGCTAAATGCTGTGTTTCTGCTTCAAAATCTGGATGTTGTTCGAGCATAATACCTCCTATTTCGTTTGCAGGCAAGCCCTGAATGGTCTTTTTTATTATAGTAGCTGACTAAAAAGATTACAAGTTTTTTACAGGTAATTTTGGGAATAATCATAAAAAAGATAAAAAAGAGAGCATTTATATTTAAGCTGCCGCACTATAGCTACGATAGATAAGATATGGGGTGGAGTATTTAGAAAAGGAGACTGTGAGATGGCTGGTGCAGCAGGGATTAACTTGAACGTTTCGTTATTAGGCAGACAATATACAACATCTTTAAAAAATAGCATAGGCAATTATCAGTCAGGAGCGCAAGATGGTGATGTGTTTGCAAATCTTAATACTCAGGCGGGACCGGCATATCAGCTTGAGCTTTCATTGAAAAACGGTCAAGTTGATGATAGTAATCCTGAGGTGCGTGAAATGAAGCGTACCGGCAAGATTGAATGCCAGACCTGCGCACAACGTAAGTATCAGGATGAGTCTACGGATGCGGGAGTATCCTTTAAATCGCCGGCTCATATTGCTCCTGAAAATGCTGCCTCTATAGTGCAGTCCCACGAACAGGAACATATTATTAATGCCCAAAACAGATCTCTTCAAGAAGATACCAAGATTGTGTCACAGTCTGTGCAATTATATTCTGCGATTTGTCCGGAATGCGGCCGCAGCTATATATCAGGCGGACAGGCCAGCACGACTACAGTGAAAACCAAGCAGCCATCGCAGCAGGGGATAGGCGGCAAGGTAGATATGTTGATGTAAGGACAGTTGTGATATAATTTAATGTGCAATATAGGCTGTGGACAGACAATATGCCTGTTGACAGTCTTTTTATATATATTTAAGAGGTTGTTACAAAATGCCGAGATGCTAGGCGCGACGAGGAGCGAAGCGAGTCGTACTGCTGGTACGTCGTAGTGAGCACCGCAGGAGCAACAACGCAGATGGGTATTTTGTAACAGCCTCTATAAGGAGAATTTTGATGGAACTATTTGTGTCCGATTTGGATGGTACTTTATTAAATTCCGTGCAGAAAATCAGTGTTTGTTCTGCTGCCATTATTAATAACCTATTGGCTGAGGGCATGCAGTTTAGTATTGCCACAGCGCGCGGCCTGGAATCAACAGCAGAGATTCTTGCGCCCCTAAGCCTTACTTTGCCGATTATTATCAGTAACGGTGCGTTTGTGTATGACCCCAGGCTAAGGCTAACTATAAAGGAAAACTTACTGGGTGAAAAAGATGCTAAGACGATGCTGGCTTGTCTTAAGGAGCGGGCGGTATCTGTTTTTGTATTTACGTTTGATGAAAAAGGTGAGCGTCACATTTACTATAAGGAGCCTTTAAATAGAGAGTCAGGGGAATATTTTGCCGACCGAGTTAGGCAAGGGGACACTCGTTTTCGTAAAATCACAAATTATGAGGATTATAGTAAGGAAAAGATTTTTAAACTGGTTGCCATCGGCCAAGAGCTCAAGCTAAGGCCAGTTTATGAGGCCTTAAAGACTGGTTCTCCTTTACATTTTGATTTTACACAAGATATTTATTCCAAAGCATACTGGCTGGAGATTGCCCATCCTGAAGCCAATAAACGCGATGCGCTGCGCTGGTTACAACACTATATTGGCGCTGACAGGCTTATTTGCTTTGGCGATAACCTTAATGATTGTCCGATGTTCGAAATTGCCGATGTAAGGCTGGCGATGAGCAACGCTCATGCCGGCTTAAAACAAATGGCTACCCGCATCATTGCCAGCAATAATGAAAATGGTGTAGCAGAGTACTTGCATAAATGGCATAACCACGATAAACTGAATAGTGCATGTACAAATGAGGTTTTAATTGATTGCTAGGGGGAGTAAGATGAGAGTTTCGGTGGAATTTGTGCCTAGAGAGGCCGCTGTGTTAGAAGCCGAATTGGCCTATACGAAAAGTAATTTTTCGCTTGTGGATACAATTAATATTCCTGACTTGCTAAGATTTCCCATTAGAAGCTGGGAAGGCTGCAGTATCGGGAAACCTTACTATAAAAATTTGATGCCGCATCTTAGGGCTATTGATTTTAATATGAATGAGCCGCTGCCAATGGCTGATTTTTTGGCCGCGAATGATATTAAGGAAGTGCTGGTCGTAACCGGCGATTATCCGCAAGACATGACCAGAAAAATATATCCGTCAACAAGTGTTGATATGATACGAAAATTTAAAAAGGAGCTGCCGGATATCAAGGTATATGCTGGCATTGATCAATATCGTGCCAGTATAAAAGTGGAAGTAGAGTATATTAGACGCAAGATAGATGCCGGCGCAGACGGATTTTTCACGCAGCCATTTTTTGATTTGCGTTTTATGGAAATGTATGCTGAAATGTTAACAGGTTATGAAGTATTTTGGGGTGTATCGCCGGTTATATCGGAAAAATCGATGAGTTATTGGGAAACAAAAAATAATGTTGTTTTCCCGAAATCTTTTGCGCCAACGAAAGATTGGAATATGGAGTTTGCTAAAAAGGCATTTGCCTATACCAAGGCCACCAATACGAATATTTATTTTATGCCCATGAGAATCAACATCAAGGAATACCTGACAGGAGTGTTTGCGTGAGGTGAAAAATTGATTTACAAATTAAGGTGGTTTGAGTATGCAGCGCTCTGCCTGCTTATCGGTATTGGGTACATCCTGATTATTAAACAAGAATTTGCCATTCCGGAATACTATCGGACAGTTAGTTTGCTGTTAATATTACTAAGTATCTATTTAGTCTTTTTCTGTATTGTCAGACCGCGCCATCCTATGGCGCTCAGTAATTTTTTGAGCTGCTTTTGCAGCTGTGTAGCGGCTACGCTCATAATTGTGCAGCATGTAGTACTCAACGCCAGCTTCTCTTATACGGTAAACATTGTAATTATTAGTACGTTTACCATGCCTTTTGTGGCAGGCTTTATTTACAATTGGCTGCGACGTATGAAACGGCGCAAAACTTAACAAAAATAGCAATGGGCCATGCCTGTTGCTATTTTTGTGTAGTGTAGTATCAAAAATAAAAACAAATGTGCAGTGACATTGTGCACTTTGATAAAAAGTATAATTTTTGTATGCAAAATAAGCTCTTATATATTATAATAGTGTGAAAAGGTTCAAAGGAGGGCATCTTGTGAAGATTATAGGTGCACAGGCTGTGATTGAAAGCCTGAAGAATGAAGGCGTGGAAGTTGTATTTGGTTATCCTGGCGGCAAAGTGCTGACACTCTATGATGAGCTGTACCAGGCTGACTTTCATCATATTTTGACAAGGCATGAACAGGGTGCAGCCCATGCTGCAGACGGTTATGCGAGAGCTACCGGCAAGGTTGGCGTCTGTATTGCAACGTCTGGACCAGGCGCTACAAACTTAGTAACAGGGATAGCTACCGCTTATATGGATTCGGTACCTCTGGTAGCGATAGCCGGACAGGTGGAAGTCCCCTTGATTGGCCGGGATTCTTTTCAGGAATCAGATATTCGCGGGATTACCACGCCAATTACCAAACATAACTATTTGGTCAAAAAAATTGAGGAACTGCCTACTGTTATTAAAGAAGCTTTTTATATTGCTTCTACAGGGAGGCCGGGCCCGGTAGTGATTGAAATTGCCAAAGATCTGTTTGGGGAGGTCTTTGATTACCAATATCCTGAGGCCATTACACTGCGCGGCTATGAGCCGGTTTTTGCCGGCAATGAAGAAGCAATCAGCAAGGTGGTTGAGGAGCTTAAGCAGGCCAAACGTCCGCTTGTATTTGTCGGCGGCGGCGTACATATTGCTGATGCGGCTGAAGAAATTCGCGAATTTTTAAAGCTGACCGGTTTTCCGGTGATTTCTACCTTAATGGGCTTAGGCGCAGTACCTGGAAATTTTGAACAAAATTTAGGCATGGCAGGTATGCATGGCACGTATGCCGCCAATATGGCGACAACCGAGTGTGATTTGCTGCTGGGCATTGGCGTACGGTTTAATGACAGGGTTACCGGACTCCTTGAAAAATTTGCCCCAGCGGCCAAGGTAATTCATTGTGATATTGATCCCGCAGAAATTAACAAAAATGTGCGGGCTGATTTACGGGTTGTGGGAGACTTGCGCTGGACTTTAGCGCAGCTTTGTAAAATGGTTAAGGAACTGGAGCAAACAGAGCTGACAGAGCGCGTTACTGACTGGAATAAGACGGTACAGAACTGGAAAACGGAAAAACCGCTAACCTATGAACAGCGCCCTCGGCAAATTATGCCGCAGGCTGTAGTAGAAAAGGTTAGTCAGATTACCCAGGGAGATGCGATTGTCGTAACAGATGTTGGTCAGCACCAGATGTGGGTGGCGCAGTATTACAATTTTACGCACAAACGCTCCCTCTTGACTTCCGGGGGGCTTGGGACAATGGGCTATGGACTGCCAGCAGCTATTGGCGCGCAAATTGGGCTGCCTGATAAAACAGTGGTTTTATTTTCCGGCGACGGCGGTATGATGATGAACTGTCAGGAACTGGCTACTGCCGCTGAACTTAATTTGCCGATAAAAATGTTTGTTATCAATAATATGGTGCTGGGCATGGTGGCGCAGTGGCAGCGGATGTTTTACGGGGAAAGATATTCCCACAGCAGCATTAAAGGAAAAACAGACTTTGTTAAATTGGCGGAAGCTATGGGCGTAACCGGTTTTCGGGCTACCAAGCCGGAAGAAATCGATGAGGTAATTGCCAAGGCCTTTAATACGCCTGGCCCGGTGCTTGTTGATATATGGGTTGCTGAGGATGAAAATGTCCTGCCGATGGTACCAGGCGGGGCTACACTTGATCAAATGGTCTTGGAGGGGTAAGCGCATGAAACATACACTTGCAGTATTAGTAGAAAATCGGCCAGGGGTGCTGACTCATATTTCGGGCCTAATTAGCCGCCGTGCTTTTAATATAGAGAGTATTGCAGCTAGTTTAACTGAGGAATCGGACACCACGCGTATTACCATTGACGTGGAGGCTGATGATGAGCTGGAACTTGAGCAGGTAGTCAATCAGTTATCCAAGCTCATTAATGTCATCAAAATTATTAATTTAACAGCTGTTGATTCCATTCATCGGGAACTAGCTATGATTAAGGTCAAGGCTAACCCGCATACTCGCTCTGATATTGTCGATATTGTGGATATTTTCCGCGCTAAAATAGTGGATGTAAACCGTCAAACTATGGTTATTGAACTGACTGGTGAGCCGTCTAAAATTGATGCGCTGTGCGAGGTTTTAATTGACTATGGAATTATCGAAATAGTGCGCACTGGTAAAATTGCTTTGTCACGCGGCCCGGTACCGGCTAAAGATATGTAAAAATAGCTGACAATAAGTCAGCGTTTATGAAAAGCAGAGTAATCCCACAGGATATGAGGTGTATTTTGGTGAAAATGCCTACACGCGCTGATGCGATAAGTATGTTAAATGAAGCAGAAAAATTAAATCCCGGAAAGTGGGTACAGCATTCTTTATATGTGGCACAGGCCGCCGAGGCTATCGGGATGGCGCATCCGCGTTTAAATGGCGAGGAAGCTTATGTTTTAGGGTGTCTCCATGACATTGGCCGGCGCTCTGGTATAACATATATGCGTCATGCCTATGACGGCTATGACTTTTTATCCGAGCAGGGCTATGATGACGCCGCGCGAATTTGTCTCACGCATACCTTTTGGTTTAAGGGTACTTATGATTATCCGGGCGAGCGCGATTGCAGCTTCGAGGAAATTGAATTTGTCAATTCGTATTTATCAGCGATTGAATATGATGAATATGACTGGCTTATTCAGTTATGTGACTGTTTGGCGCTGCCTACCGGGTTTTGCCTTCTCGAAAAACGGTTGGTAGATATAGCAATTAGGTATGGTACAACAAAATATACTGCAGAAAAGTGGCGGCAGCTGTTTGAAATTAAGAATTTATTCGAACAGGAAATCGGTCAGTCTATTTATAATCTGCTTCCAGGAGTTAGGGAAAATACTTTTAAATGAAGAAGAATCGTAAAATCCATTAGGGGGTTTCTTCATGGAAGTCGGCGAAGAAGTAATATTTCAGCTAATCACACATTCAGGATCAGCGCGAAGCTTTATCTTCGAAGCTTTTCAAATGTGTAAGGAAGGCAAATATGCTGAAGCAGACGAAGCATTAAAATCTGCGCGGGAAATGCTCAATGAAGCGCATAAGGTGCAAACCCTGCTTATTCAGCAGGAAGCCGGCGGCGATAATATTCAGGTTAGACTTTTGATGGTACATGCCCAGGATCATTTGATGACCTGTATTTTGGCCAGAGATATCATGGAAAATGTAATCAAAATGCAAAAGGAAATTAATGAATTAAAAGCAAAATAAAATTAAAAAACCGCTTTCAGTTAGCCAAGCTAATGAAAGCGGTTTTTTAATTGCTGATTACTTCGATTGGTACATCGCCAGCCTTAATTGTTAGGCAAGATAAGGCGGAAATATCACCGTCTATCTGGACTTGCTGCTGGACGGCTTTAATGCGAACTTCTTTGCCTGGAATAATTTTTACGTGCTTATGACGATGCAATTGCCCTAAAACTAGTGAAATAAGATATGTAAAGATGTCCCAGTTGCTGCTCTTTTCAAATAAGCATACATAAAACAGTGGTTCGGTAAGACGGGCAATCGGCGTAATGCTGTAATGATTGGCGTAATAATAGCTATTGGTAACAATGACAGATACAGCTGAATGCGGGTCGCCATCAATTTGTACTTGATAGCGCTGCGTCCATTTAGTAGTTAAAAGGTGGAATGTTTGAAACATATAAGCCAGTTTGGAAAAGATTTTTTTGGCTTCTAAATTGATTTTACCGACGATATAGGCGTCAAAACCAATGCCTACGGTGGCAATAAAGTAACGTTCATTAATACTGGCTGGCCAGATTGTTTTGATGTTGCCCTTAAAGAGTAAGTCTACATAGTTTTCCGGATTGCTCGGGATATCGAGTTCTTTGGCAACAAGGTTGACCGTGCCTGAAGGGAAAATTGCAAGGAGAGGCAGCGGGCAACCTTCTTTTTGGCAAGTAGCCAAGCCATTGACGACTTCATTAAGCGTACCATCGCCGCCCGCGACAATCAGTAAATCGACCTTTTCTCGGCAGGCCTCTGCTGCTAATTCTTCGGCGTGGCCGGCGGCATTGGTGTTTTGTATGACAGGATTAAGCCCTTTTTCATTAAGCAGCTTAAGCATTTCATCCACCAGTCGGTTACTGTTCCAGCCGGCCACCGGATTGCGGATAAGCCAAACGTTGTTGGTTTTTATCAAAGACAGTTACCACCTTACTGTTTATCTGAAATAACAATTTCCTCTATTATAAGCATTTTGAAGCGCGATTTCAAGGACGTAGGTCAATATCAAGCAAAAAGAAAAATCCGAACATTAAGAATCAAAAAAAAATAAAAGTTCACATTTTATTTATTGACATGCTTTTACACAAGCTGGTAAAATGTATGTATTAGAAATCGACAGGAAGTAAGCGCATTTTGCTACTAAATGACAAAGTGTGCAGGAACATGAAAGCTCTCGTATAACTTTGAGGATATGGCTCAAGAGTCTCTACCAGGCAACCGTAAATTACCTGACTACGAGTGGAATTGTGTCTTGGTTCTAGACTGCCCGTGTTCAGCTCTGATGGCAGTGCTTGTGATTAAGGTACAGGCGCTTTTTTGCGTCAAGCCGGAGGATGGAAGTCCTAGCGGGGAATTTCGCTCAGTTTTTTAAAATGCGATAATTCTCCGCTTATTTTTTATCACCATATGTTGGTGATAGCGAAAAAGCAGCGGTGCTTTTTCTTTATGGAGGTGTTATAAAAAATCTAATGGTGGGTATATAAACAATATAAGCTATTATAGCTAATTTTTATAGGGGAAGAAAGAAGGAGAAAAAGTGCTTGATAAGTTATTTTCATTAAGTGCACGCAAGACTGATGTGCAGACAGAAGTTATGGCAGGTATTACTACCTTTATGACCATGGCTTACATATTATTTGTAAATCCGAATATTCTTGGCGCAGCTGGCATGGACAAGAATGCGGTGCTGCTCGCGACAGCAATCGGTGCTGGCATTGTTACTATGGCCATGGGGCTGTTTGTTAACTATCCGATTGCGCTGGCGCCGGGACTTGGTCTGAATGCTTTTTATGCTTTTACCGTTGTTCTAGGCATGGGGGTTACCTGGCAGGTGGCGCTTGGTGCGGTATTTATTTCTGGCCTTATTTTTATCTTGCTTACTGTTACGCATGTGCGGCAGCTGCTGGTAGAGGGAATGCCTGCATCATTAAAATACGCTATTACGGTGGGTATTGGACTTTTTGTAACAATAGTTGGCTTAAAATTATCCGGAATTATGACCATTAAACTATCTTTGATTCCGCCGACCCTAGAAAAACTGGTGGCCACCAACGGACATGCTACACCGCTTTCGTTTGAGACCATTATCGGTCTAGGTGATTTGGCGAACAAAGATGTGATGGTTTCGCTGATAGGTCTGGTTATCCTGGGCATACTAATGGCCCGTAACGTAAAGGGCGCGATGCTAATTGGCATTTTAGCAACTACGGCGGTGGCTGCTGTTATGGGAGTTATCAAGGTGCCTGCTGGCTTTAGCCCGGTGGCTATTCCTGATTTTAGCCAAAATGCTTTTTTTCAGCTGGATATTCCGGGTGCCTTGAGTATGGGCTTAACGACCATTATTTTTACCTTCACCTTTGTTGAACTGTTTGATACCATGGGGACACTTGTTGGTACAGCTACCAAGGCCGGAATTATGGATAAGGACGGAAAATTTCCCGGCATTGGTAAAGCTATGGCGGTAGATGCCACAGGGGTTAGCTTTGGCGCACTCCTTGGAACCAGTACTATTACTGCATTTATTGAAAGTGCAGCAGGCATCGGCGCCGGTGGACGCACTGGTTTAACCTCTGTAGTCTGCGGAATCTTGTTTTTAGCCGCGCTTTTCTTTACACCGCTTGTGGGGCTTATTCCTGATGCGGCTACCGCGCCGGCTTTGATTATTGTGGGGGCGCTCATGATGGAAGCTGTACGTCATATTGATTTTGATGATTTTACCGAAAGCCTGCCTGCATTTTTGACCATTGTCATTATGCCGTTTACTTATAGTATTGCCAATGGTGTTTCAGCAGGATTGGTGCTTTATCCGCTTTTAAAACTGATTACAGGGCGCGGGCGTGAAGTACATTGGATTGTGTATGTATTAGCGGTACTCGTATTAGCCCGGTTTATTTTCCTGGCCGAATAGTTGGTGCTAAGCTCAGATGTCCTCATCTTAAAGATGTCTGGGCTTAGCTATCTAAACTTATAAAATTAGTTGATGGGATTGGCACAGGCAATCCTGTCAACTGGTTTTATAAGTAATGAAGATGTGTAATAGTATTTTAAGGGGGCATACTTGGTTATGAAAGTAGCAGTCATAATGGGTAGTGATTCTGACTGGCCGGTAATGGAACCAGCGGTAAAAATGTTAAAGGGCTTTGGTATTGAGACAGAGGTTGTAGTGGCCTCGGCGCACCGTACACCTGATAAAGTGCATGAATTTGCTGCCGGCGCACGCCAGCGCGGGGTCAAGGTGATTATTGCTGCGGCAGGTGCTGCAGCTGCACTACCGGGCGTAATCGCAAGCTTTACTACACTTCCGGTTATCGGAATTCCGATTGATGGTACCTCCTTAAAGGGAGTAGATGCTTTATACAGCATTGTGCAAATGCCTTCCGGCATTCCCGTTGCCTGTATGGCTATTAACGGGGCGAAAAATGCGGCCATTTTTGCGGCGCAGATTTTAGCTGTCGGCAATACTGAACTAGAAAATAAACTTGCCGTCCATCGTCAAAAGATGGCGGAAGAAGTAGCCGAAAAAGCGGCCAGAGTACTTGCAAAACAATAATTTGTTAAAATATATTAAAAATAGGGGGATTTATCATGGAAAAACAACCTTTATATGAAGGAAAAGCCAAAAGAATATATGCAACTGACAAAGCTGGAGAATACTTGGTCTATTATAAAGATGATGCCACTGCTTTGAATGGCCTAAAAAAAGGCACTATTGCCAGCAAGGGTGTTATGAATAATAAAATAACCACCTTCTTCTTTGAATTATTAGGAAAAAACGGTATTCCGCATCATTTTATCAAAAGGGTCAGCGAGCGGGAACAGCTTGTTAAGGAATTAAAAATACTTCCGGTAGAAGTAGTTGTTCGTAATATCGCGGCAGGCAGCCTGGCCAAACGTATTGGCTGGGAAGAAGGCACCAAGATGCCGTCTACGGTACTTGAAATGTATTATAAGAATGACGATTTAGGCGATCCTCTAATCAATGATTATCATATTAAAGCAATGGGTATTGCCACGCCTGAACAGGTTAAAACCATGTCCGAGCTAGCACTCAAGATTAATGACATTCTGAGCGCTTACTTAAAGGACAAGAAAATCGAACTGATTGATTTTAAACTGGAATTTGGCGTAAATAACGGTCAGGTTCTCTTGGGGGATGAAATTTCGCCGGATACCTGTCGTTTTTGGGACACGGAAACGCATGAAAAACTTGACAAAGATAGATTCCGCCGGGATTTAGGCAATGTGGAAGAAGCTTATAAAGAAGTATTAAAAAGATTAACAGGAGAAGAAGCATGATCTTGGACGAACTCGAACTGGACAAACTACACGAGGAATGTGGTGTATTTGGTATTTATTCTCACCAAAATGACGTAGCCTTGAATACCTATTGGGGTTTATATGCCCTGCAGCATCGCGGCCAGGAAAGTGCAGGAATTGCTGTAACCGATGGCGCTTGGATGGATGTCCACCGGGGAATGGGGCTGGTAAATGAAGTTTTTCGTCATCAGCTGCCCCATATGGATAATCAGTATATTGCGATTGGTCATGTACGCTACTCTACGACCGGTTCAAGCCTCTTAATGAATACACAGCCTTTAATGGTGCGTTATTCAGGCGGACATATTAGTATGGCGCATAACGGCAATCTGACAAACGCACAGGAACTTAGAAGAAATTTAGAAGAAAACGGCAGTGTGTTTCAGACATCCATAGATAGTGAAGTGATTGTGAATTTGATTGCCCGCTCGCGAAAACCGACAGTGGAAGAACGCGTTGTCGAAAGTCTTCAAAATGTAAAAGGTGCCTATTCTTTGGTTATTATGACGGAAAACAAGCTAATTGGTGTGCGTGACCCGCATGGCTTTCGCCCATTATGCATTGGTCAGCTCAGTGATGGCGGCTGGGTTATTTCTTCTGAATCCTGTGCGCTTGATACTGTAGGCGCTGATTTTGTGCGCGATGTAGAGCCAGGTGAAATGGTTATAATTGATGAACATGGCTTATCTTCGCAGCATTTTGCCGATAGTGACCGGCAGGCGCTATGCATTTTTGAATATATTTATTTTGCTCGTCCGGACAGTGTAATTGATGGTCAAAGTGTATACAAGGCCCGTTTTGAAATGGGGCGTCGGCTGGCGAGGGAAAGCGGTTTTAGAGGGGATATTGTTATTTCTGTGCCTGATTCCGGTACAACCGCAGCCTTGGGCTTTAGCTATGAAGCAGGCATTCCTTTTATGGAAGGGCTTATTAAAAACCGCTACATTGGCCGTACTTTTATCCAGCCGGAACAGAAAAAACGCGATTTAAGCGTGCGGATTAAATTAAATGCGGTGAAGGCAGCGGTAGCAGGCAAATCAGTGATTATGGTGGATGATTCCATTGTGCGCGGCACAACCAGCGGCAAGATTGTGCGCATGCTCAAAGAAGCAGGCGCTAAAGAGGTGCATATGTGTGTAAGTTCACCGCCAATTGGTTTTCCGTGTTACTATGGCATTGATACTTCGGCTCGGAAAGAACTTATTGCCGCTACCAAAAAAGTAGAGGAAATCAGAGCGTTTATCGGCGCTGATTCGCTGCATTATCTCACCTTAGAGGGACTCTATGATTCGGTTGCGAATATTTCCAATAAAAATATGTGTTATGCCTGCTTTAATTGTGAATATCCGGCAGGTACGCCTGACGAGAATACCACAGATAATAAATATGTATTTGAGAAAAAAGGCAATTGCTAAATTTTAAGAGTGCAGTGTTTAATTAAATATATGAAAAATGGGGGATGGCTTTGTGAGTAATTCTAAACTCACGTATCGGGATGCCGGGGTAGATATTGACGCTGGCAACAGAGCGGTTGAATTAATGAAACATCATGTAAAGGCAACGTATCGTCCGGAGGTGCTTGGCGATTTAGGGGGCTTTGGCGGGCTATTTGCGTTAAATACCAAATACCGTGAGCCTGTATTGGTATCCGGCACAGACGGCGTAGGAACAAAATTATGTCTGGCATTTATGACAGATCGCCATGATACCATTGGGCAAGATGCTGTGGCCATGTGTGTAAACGACATTTTGGTGCAAGGAGCAGAACCTTTATTTTTCCTTGATTATTTAGCTGTTGGCAAACTTGAACCAGAAAAAGTTGCCCAGGTAGTAAGCGGTGTGGCCAGTGCATGTCGTGAATCAGGCTGCGCCTTAATTGGCGGGGAAACAGCTGAGATGGCTGGCTTTTATGCCAAAGGTGAGTATGATATCGCTGGTTTTGCTGTAGGCGTTGTCGAAAAATCCCGAATTATTACCGGGCAGCGTATTGAGCCAGGCAATGTACTCCTAGGACTTCCTTCTACGGGTCTCCATTCTAATGGCTATTCGCTGGTGCGTAAAATTTGTTTTGACGTTAAACAGGCTAAAGTAGATGACTATATTGATTCTTTAGGAAAAACGCTGGGTGAGGAGCTTATAACCCCTACCAGGCTCTATCCAAAGGTATGTTTGCCGCTCATTGAAAAATTTGATATCCGCGGGATGGTTCACATTACCGGCGGCGGTTTTTATGATAATATTCCCCGGATACTATCAGATGGCTGTAGCGTAGAAGTAAACACCGAGGCTTGGCCGAAACCGCCAATCTTTGGCCTGCTCCAGGAATGGGGACAGGTTGACTCACGGGAAATGTATCGCACCTTTAATATGGGTATTGGGATGGTTATTGCAGTGCCGGAAGAACAGGTCGATGAGATTCGTGCTGATCTTGAGGCCAGGCAGGAAGCCTCTTATGTAATCGGACGCGTAACTAAAGGCAGCCGTGAGGTAGTATTAAAGGGAGGCGTGTTCGGTGAGTAAAATAACAGTCTTAGGTGTACTGGCTTCCGGGCGCGGCAGCAATCTGCAGTCCATTTTGGATGCCATCAGTGCAGGCAGGCTGAATGCTAAAGTTGGCGTGGTGATTAGTGATAATCCGGAGGCTAATGTTTTAAAGCGCCTGGCGGTCACTGATCCTGAAATACCCGCAATTTGTATTGCCCGTAGAGCATATGAGTCGCAGGCTGCTTTTGAAGCGGACATTGCAGCCCAGCTCAAAGTACATCATGTAGAGCTTGTTATACTAGCCGGATTTATGCGTATCTTAAGCCCATCCTTTGTTCATTCTCTACCCGGACGGGTAATGAATATTCATCCTTCACTCCTGCCGTCTTTTCCCGGCAAGCATGTCCATGAACAGGCGCTGAGTTATGGCGTTAAGGTGTCAGGCTGTACCGTTCATTTTATTGATGAAGGTACAGATACTGGGCCAATTATTTTACAGGAAGCTGTTCCGGTTTTGGAAGGCGATACCCCGGAAACCTTGGCAGAACGCATCTTGCACACAGAACATATTTTGTATCCGCGGGCTATTGAATTATATTGTCAGGGACGTCTCAAAATAGAGGGACGGCGGGTAATAATTTTAGAAAAGGAAGATGATTTGTGTGAAGATTAAACGCGCACTTTTAAGTGTTTCGGATAAAACAGGTCTGGTGGAATTTGCTAAAGTACTGAATGATTACGGCGTACAGATTATTTCAACCGGCGGTACCATGAAGACTCTCCGGGCAGCAGGCATCCCGGTTACCTATGTCAGCGATGTTACAGGTTTTCCAGAAATTATGGACGGCCGGGTAAAAACATTAAATCCGTATATCCATGGCGGCATTTTGGCCATCAGGGATAATGCTGAGCATGTGGCAGCCATGAAGGAACATAATATCCAGGGCATTGATATGGTTGTGGTAAATTTGTATCCTTTCCGGCAGACGGTAGCAAAACCGGGTGTAACCTTAGAGGAAGCGGTAGAAAACATTGATATCGGCGGTCCGGCGATGATTCGCGCGGCTGCTAAGAATTTTAAGTTTGTATCCGTTGTGGTCAATCCGGCCAGATATAATGATGTACTGGCTGAAATCAAAGAACATGGCGAAGTTTCCGATAAGTTCCGGATGGCGCTGGCGCAGGAAGCCTATAATCATACTGCTGAATATGATGCCTATATTGGACAGTATTTAGCAAAACAGCTTGGCGAAGGGGAATTTCCTGAAACCATGCACTTGGTATTTGAAAAAATTCAGGGCCTGCGCTATGGCGAAAATCCGCATCAGGGAGCAGCCTTTTATCGTGAGAAATACTCAAATGGCCAAGGGGTTGCCAATGCCAAGCAGCTTCATGGTAAAGAATTATCCTTTAATAATATCGTTGACGTAGAAGCAGCCTATGGAATTGTCGCCGAATTTGATAAACCGGCTGCCGCGATTATAAAACATACTAATCCATGTGGGACAGGCATTGGGAGTACACTATCGGAAGCATACCAAAAGGCTTATGCAGCAGATACGGTATCAGCCTTTGGCGGTATTGTAGCGCTCAACCAGGAAGTAGATGAGGCTACAGCTAAAGAGATTAGCAAAATTTTTATTGAAGCAGTTATTGCGCCTAGCTTTAGTCAGGCCGCAATTGAAATACTTACAGCAAAGAAAAATATTCGGCTGTTAACTTGCGATTTATTAGAGCTTGGTATGCGTCAGACGGAAATCAAAAACATTTCGGGCGGTATGCTGGCGCAGGATCGTGATGTAGCCGACGCATCTCTTAATGATATGAAAGTCGTGACCAAACGTCAGCCGACCGAAGAGGAATGGCAGCAGTTAAACTTAGCCTGGAAAGTAGTAAAACATGTGAAATCCAACGCTATAGTTGTGGCTGCAGGCGATCAGACCATTGGTGTGGGAGCAGGTCAAATGAACCGGGTTGGTTCGGCTGCCATTGCCCTAGAGCAGGCCGGCGAGAAGGCCAAAGGAGCCGTACTTTCATCGGATGCATTTTTCCCATTTCGTGATTCGGTGGATACAGCGGCCAAGGCCGGGATTACCGCTATCATTCAGCCAGGCGGATCAATAAGGGATGAAGAATCAATCCAGGCGGCCGATGAGCATGGCATTGCCATGGTATTTACCGGTATGCGGCATTTTAAACATTAATCTGTAGGGCGGTTATTAACCGCCCTTATCTTAGAATAACGAGGTGATAGTTTGCGTATTTTAGTCATTGGCGGCGGCGGTCGTGAACATGCACTGGCATGGAAGCTATCAAAAAGCCCCAAAGCCGAAAAAGTTTATTGCATTCCGGGCAATCCCGGCATTGCCGAAGTTGCAGAATGCGTCAATATTGATATTATGGATAATGAGGCTTTGGCCGCATTTGCCCTGAATCATAAGATTGATCTTACCGTTGTAGGTCCGGAAGCACAATTGTCTAATGGACTTGTGGATTATTTTAACAGCAAGGGGCTAAGGGCTTTTGGTCCGACTAAGGCGGCGGCTCAAATTGAATCATCTAAGGCTTTTGCCAAAGAACTCATGCAGAAATACAACATTCCTACAGCTAAGTATGCGGTATTTACTGAAGCTACTAAAGCCAAGGCCTATATTGAAAAAAATGGTGCGCCTATTGTCATAAAAGCAGATGGTTTGGCGGCAGGCAAGGGCGTGGTTGTTGCCATGACGCTAACTGAAGCCCTTGAAGCCATTGATCTGATCATGAGTGATCAGGCCTTTGGCACAGCAGGCAGTCAAGTGGTTATTGAAGAATTTTTGACAGGCGAAGAAGCTTCATTACTGGCCTTTGCCGATGGAAAGACTGTCGTACCCATGGTAGCAGCACAAGACCATAAACGTGTTTTCGATCAGGATCAGGGCCCAAATACCGGCGGTATGGGGGCCTATGCGCCAGCGCCGGTGGTAACGGAAACTATCCGCGCCCAGGTAGTACGGGAAGTTTTAGAGCCAGCCATTGCGGCGATGAACCAAGAAGGTTGTACCTATTCCGGGTGTTTATACGCTGGTCTGATGATTACGGCGGATGGTCCGAAGGTTATTGAATTTAATGCAAGGTTTGGTGATCCTGAGACACAGGTTGTCTTGCCTTTATTAGATACTGATTTAGTGGACATTGCCGAGGCCTGCATTGATGGAAAGCTTGACACGCTTGATATTGTTTGGCGTAAAGAGGCTGCTGTATGCGTGGTTATGGCATCTGGCGGCTATCCAGGGAAATATGCAAAAGGAGCAGAAATTAGCGGCCTTCAAAATGCGGCCAAGCAAGGCGCAGTGGTATTTCATGCTGGCACCGCTGAGAAAAGCGGCTGCATTGTTACTAGTGGCGGACGGGTTTTAGGTGTAACGGCACTGGGTGAAACAATTCAGGCAGCGGTAGATAAAGCTTACCAAGCTGCCGGGGAAATTCATTTTAATGATGTTCATTATCGTAAAGATATTGCCTATCGCGCAATTAGCAGGCTGGCTGGGAAGTAATTCCTAGCCAGTTTTTTCTCTGTATTATGAATGCCAAAACGGCAAAGAATAATAGTATAAAGAGCTGCTTTTTTATTTTTATGTTATTTGGGATTGTCGTATAAGCTAGTTTTAGTCTATAATAGATTTAGCAGGTAATTTCTAAAGGAGGATTTTCTTATGTTTGCACTTAATTTTATATCACCGCATAATGAACAATTACTGGTAGAACGCAAAAAAAGCGCTACTATTCGTCTGGGCGACATTCGGGATACCTATCCTGACAATTCGATTGTTTGGGTTACTGTTGGCGGAAAATATGGACCTAAGAAAAAATTGTATCAGGCAATTATTGATCGGGCTATTGCCAAAAGTTTTGCGGAACTGACTGAAACGGAACTGGCACATCAAGATCCTACGATAAAAACGGTTGATGAATTGATTACAGCTTTTGAAAAAATTTATGATAAAAAGATTTACATAGAAGACACAGTTACCGTAGTTCATTTTTCAGAGATTTACGGATAAAAAAGGAGGAGCGAATAAAATGTGCGATTGTGATGAAAATGAATTGGTTGATGAGGAAATTAATGTATTATTTACCGAGGATGTAGACATACTCGAAGACCGTCTGACAGATATAATTGTGGCTATGGGCTTGCCTGAAGAACAGACCAGCGCTGTACTTCGTTTGATGAGCGATGCCTTAGAAGAACATCATGCCAACATTCTTGATACCTTTGAGGATGTTTTGGGAGAAGATGAAGAAGAGAGTGAAGAGTAAAGAGTTATAAGTAAGGGGTGTCTAAAATAGGCTTGTTCCTATTTTAGGCACCCCTTTTAACTATCTAAGAAAGTATAACATTTCGGGATATTCATCTATAGTTTGTTTTTCTCAATTAGTCGAAATTACTTACTTTCTTGTAGTTTTAAAAACGCATAGCATTTTATTTAATTATTGACTGGTTAAACTTTTCAAATGGCTTTGGGCTTCTATCGTCAGTTTGGCGTCTGGCTGTGGGCCTAATAAATATTTCTTATACAAATTTATGGCCTTGGTTGGCTGTCCTGTTTGTTCATAGACCAGTCCTTGATAGAAAAGGTTATAGGTTGCCTGCACGTCCAGGGAAAGAGCCTTATCAAAGCTTTCCAGCGCTTTTGAAAAATGGTGCTCAGCAGTGTAAATTCGTCCGCACACATAGTAGGTTTTGGCGAGGCTTGGTTTAAGCTTAATGGCGTTATTGCAGTCATTTAATGCGGCGGTATATTCTTGTTTGTAATAATAGGTCAGCGCCCGATTGGTAAAGGCTTCGGCAAAGCCGGGATTAATGTTTATGGCCTGGGTAAAATCGATAAGTGCCTGGTCATAGTTTTGCGTAGAGGCTAGAACAGTACCTCGTACGGTATAGGCCAGGGCATCTTGCGGACTGAGGTTAATTGCGGCAGCTAAGTCACTTTGCGCACGCTGGTTATCTTTTTTTAAAAACCAGACAATCCCGCGTTGTACGTAGGCTTCTTCGTAATTTGCATCAAGCGAAATAGCCTTGTCAAAATCGAGCAGGGCCATGGCGTAATCTTCTTTATGAGCATAGATTATGCCTCTGTTCAGGTAAACTTCCTTATCTTTAGGATTGGCGGCAATAAAGCTAGTAAAACTGGCAAGTACTTCATTATCATCCGGTGTACTTGTAGCAGACGCAGCACATACAGGTATGGCAGCGGTCAGTAGTACGATAATAAGGTATGGCAAAAGACGGATTTTTTTCATAGCAGGTCTCCTTTTAGAAAATAGATATATTTACTTATTCGTTTTGTTTGTGCCAAAACCTTTATAAATTAACAGCAAGTAAATTAAAGGATTTTTATATACAAATTAATGGGGGCCAATTCTTGATTTTTTTAGAATTAATTGTGTATACAGTGGTATACTTTTTATAACAAAAATTTTGGAGGATTGACATGAAAATAATCGACTTTCATTGTGATACTATTTTAGGACTAATGGAACAGGGGTCAGAAGTCAATTTGCGAGAAAATAATTTATGTGTAGATATACAAAAGCTGCACCAAGGCAAAGCCGTGGCTCAGTTTTTTGCCTTGTTTATTGATTTGGCGGAAGGCAATCCTCTGCAAAAGGCTTTACAAATGGCTGATCGGTTTTATCGAGAGCTGGAAAAAAATGCTGATGCGATTAAGCTTGCTGTAAATTATCAGGATTATCAGGCTAATGAGGCGGCAGGCCGGATTTCCGCTTTTTTGACAATCGAAGAAGGCGGCGTTTTTCAAGGGGAGATTGCCAACCTCAGAAATTTTTACCGTTTAGGCGTGCGGCTGGTCACACTAAGCTGGAATTATCCTAATGAGCTCGGGTTTCCTAACCATGAAGGGAAATATAGTGCTAAGGGATTAACAGTGTTTGGCCGTGAGGTAGTGACCGAAATGAATCGGCTGGGTATGATTATTGATGTTTCACACTTATCAGACCAGGGGTTTTATGATGTAGCAGCGCTTTCCACCCAGCCATTTGTCGCTTCTCACTCCAATGCCCGCAGTGTTAAAGGGCATTTACGCAATCTTACTGATGAGATGATTAAAATTTTGGCAGAGCATGGCGGTATTACCGGTATTAATTTTTCCCATAACTTCTTGGGAGACAGCGATTACAGCCGCATTGAAGATATGGTGGCCCATATTAAACATATTCGTCAGATTGGCGGCATTGATGTGGTGGCGCTCGGGACAGACTTTGACGGCATTGAATCTGTTGTTGAAATAAGCCATATTGGTGAAATGGACAAATTGGTGCAGCGCCTTTATCAAGAATCTTTTACTGAAAGTGAAATTGAAAAAATATGCTATAAAAATGCGTTGCGGGTTATTAAAGAAGTATTATGACAGCATTTCCTTTGTGAACAGGCTGACTTGACAGTCAGTCTGTGAGTTTCTATAATTATAACCAATGATAGTTATAATGGAGGCTTTTATGGTAAATAGCACAGAAGCGCGGCATAGTGAACAAAAGTCCAAAAGACAGCAAATTTTAGAGGCGGCGCGGGTAATATTTTCGCAAAAAGGGTATTATCGCGCTACGGTCGATGATATTATTGCTCTCGCGGATACCGGTAAAGGGACAGTTTATAATTATTTTCTGAATAAGGAGCAGCTCTTTTATACCTTAATTAAAGAGACGTATGTTCCCTTTGAAAATGGCTTGGATAAAATATGTCAGGCAGAGCGTGAGCCGCTTGATAAAATTCAAGCCGTAATAGCTTTGTTTTTGTCCTTCTATTTAGAAAACGCGCAGTTATGGCGGGTCATGATGCACGAAGTCCGCGGGTTTGGCTATAATGGACCCCAGAGTCTAACACCGGAACAGTGTGACAAGTATCAGGCTCATTTTGCTCACTCGATCGGTGCTATAACTAGTATCCTAAAGGAAGGCATACAACAAGGAGTTATCAAAGCAGGTAATGCCGATCAGGCGGCGCATTGGCTGTTTAGTATGATTGTGATGTCAGTATTTCATAAATTTGTTAATGGCAATATCGAGCAAAGTGCCAAAACAATTGCCGATACTTTTTTGTATGGCGTGGCAAAGTAATAAAAAGGTGGGCGTTTATGTACTACATAGTCAAAACATTCTTTATAGCAGTGATCGGCGGATTTTTGTTTCAAACTTTACACACCCCATTACCATGGACGCTGGGGCCTTTGGCAGCTATGATTTTCTGGAATATAAAGGGTATTGGTAAAATACATTGGTCTGTGGCAATACGCAATACTGGCTTAGTTGCCTTGGGTTATACCATGGGCAGTCCTTTTACGGCAGAAACCGGAAGGCAAATTGTTGAACAACTGCCAAGTATGATGGTGGCAACCTTTTTTACCATTTTGATGAGTATGTTATTTGGTTATATTACCTATCGGCAAACTAATATAAGCTTAGAAAGCAGTTTAATTGGCAGTATTCCTGGCGGCTTAGCGCAAATGGTAGTACTTGCCGAGGAAATCCCCAATGCTGATTTGGGTGTTGTAACCTTTATGCAAACAGTACGTTTATTGTCAGTGGTTTTTGTTGTGCCGTTTTTGGTGCTGCATGGGTTAGCTGGCGGGGTGGAAGAAACTGTAAGTGCCAGTCAGGTTAATGGGCTTTCGGGGCAGTTGCCGATTATCAGCCTATTTTTATTGGTAAATATAATGGGGGCGTTTGCAGCCAAGAAAATCAGTTTGCCAACCCCTTTCATGCTGGGCCCGGTACTCTGTACTGCCGGTATGGTATTGGCCGGTATAGCCGCGCCGAGACTGCCGATAGAGCTTATCAATATTGCCCAATTATGTGTCGGGACGTACATGGGAATCTCTATAAAAAAAGAAAGTTTGAGCCGCTGTACAGTCATTTTACCCTATGTTTTCTTAGGTGCGTTAGGCGTGCTAGTTTGTTCAATGTTAGTTGGCTGGGTACTAGCGTTTTTGCATCCTATTACCCTGATTACCGGATTTTTAAGCACCTCTCCGGGCGGTATGAATGAAATGGGGTTAACCGCCATGATGGTACATGCAGATATTTCCATGGTTATTGCCTATCAGATTTTTCGGCTGCTGTTTATTCTCTTATTTATTCCACCGATTTTACGGTGGGTCTTGTGCAGAAATAAACCGGTTTGTCAAGTTATAGAAGAATAAAGATGAGGCTGCCAAAGGCAGCCTCATCTTTTTTATAGAATGGGTAAATACTAACTAAGTAAATGCTTTAATCTTAACTCTGGCTTTACTTCTCCTTAACACACGCATCTTGCAGGCTTGCTACAATAATCTTAGGCAATATTTTGGAAAAGGCAGGGAAGAGTATGTTTATTGAAAGGCTTCCGGTTGTTAAGACCATCAAATTGCTCATAGCGCAAACGGGTTCGCTGCAAAAATTGGTTGATAGACCAGGTATTACCCATGAATTTTGCAATGAACAGGCCATAAAAATTATGAAGCAGGATGGCTTAGAGGCATATGCTGATATTTTGGATACACATAAAACAGAGCTTAATTGGGGGGTAATCTGGGCTGATCGTGATTGGAAAAATATTAGTCATTATTATATCCCGAAATCAGGGGGCGGCTTATGGCGCTTTTCCAATGCGACCGAGGATTATCAAGAATATTTTCAAAAAGCAGTGTTGTACGCAAGAAGCAGTGATTATAAAATGGCCGCGTTTTATCTTGGCGCAGCCGCGCATTTGGTGCAGGATATGTGTGTACCGCATCATGCTAGGGGAGTTTTGTTTAAAGGGCACAGCCAGTTTGAAAGCTGGGCGGAGAAGCATCGGGAGGAATATGCGGTAAATGACCGGGGCTTATATAATAGTGATAATTTATTGAGAAATAATGCGCTGGTGTCTGGTGATTTATTTTCGCAGGCTGCATTTGGTCAGATCAATGGATATCAGCAAGCCTTGAAAGTATTACTGCCTTTGTCGCAGCGAACTACCGCCGGCTTATTTCAGTATTTTTTTGCCGTTATGCGCGGCAAGGTTATTTATAAAATTGTCGCTGCCTAAAAATTACACGGAGAGGTCATATTAGCATAGCATAGCTAATGTGACCTCTCCGTCTTTTGTTTAGAATTAGGTGCCGCGGATTAACTGGTTATTATAAAAATGGCGTAACGATCAGAAAAAAGAACAAGACCGCGTCAGTTTGGTCTTGTTCAATGGGAGAGGGATGGCTAGGTTCCGCGATTGCGGTTACCTAGCTAAAGTTGTGTACACATTACTATTATATCCGGTAATTTTAGGATTTATACAGAGAGGAGAAGCTTCTTAGCGTTTTCTTGACTCTATTGATAATACTATCTTTTACATCCAGACTAAAGGCGTTCCATTCTTCGCTTGAACAAGTAATTTCTGGATTTTGTGAAACAAGTGTGCGAAAAATTTCGTCGCGGCTTTTTCTGGAATGAGAGAGCGCAATGTCAAATTCCTCAACAAGCTGAAAAGTAATTTCTTTGTTTAGTTTAAAATTCATTAAATCAACTCCTTTTGTTAATTATAACACAAAAAGAATAAAATGGAAATTTTTAACAGTGAGCAAATTCAAGTAATTTTTTACAAAAGTTCCTATGAAAACGCGGTGTGTTTTTAAAACAATAAGCAAGCGGCAAAGTTTACGTAACAGCAGCTGTGGTCACGCATAGTATGTAGTATCAGAGTTGGAGGATGTTTACTATGAAAAATAACTATGCGCGGGTTTATCGCTGCTCAGGCTGTGTGTTTAGATATCAATGCTCTATGAATCCCTTGCGGCGAAGGGACTTTGGTAATTCTGCAAGTGCTCATTTTGTATTTTTCCCGGATCTATTAACTGAAGTTTCTCTGCCTGTTCTTTTTCCTGAGTTATATTTTTATGCATAAAAGAGCCGTAAGGCTCTTTTATATTGATATTGCATGGATGTTTACTGCCTATAGGGAAGTATTAGCTAATTTATTATCAACAAATTAGAGTTAGTATATGCACGTACAGGGTCTTTATATTTGAAAAAAATGGACTGCTTTTTAAAAATTATTTATGTATACCTATTGACATATTTCGATGAAGTCTATATAATATATAAATGTCGATGGGGTATCGCCAAGCGGTAAGGCATCGGACTCTGACTCCGACATCCTAGGTTCGAATCCTAGTACCCCAGCCATATGAATGACTCACTAGCTCAACTGGCAGAGCAACTGACTCTTAATCAGTAGGTTCACGGTTCGATTCCGTGGTGGGTCACCAAGTAAATTCAAGCCTTCGCGGTATGCGAGGGCTTTTTATTTATGTAAAGCGGAGTTTACAGCGTTACTAACCCTCAAAAAAACGCGGAAGAGTAAGCTTAGGCCTAAAATAGCGGATTGCGGGTAGGTTTTTTTATTGACGTACAATCAAAATGCCAATAGAGCCAAACTTGACGAGCTAATCAAGTTTGGCTCTATATATACGTGTCCTTGTTGGGTTTCGTTATATTTACTGATCATAGGGAAAGACATATGGATTATTTGGTGCGGGAACTTCTTTTATTAGATTAACCTTTATGTAAGGGGCATCTTTATCTTCATATTTGCCGATTTGCAGAGTTCCTTCGATGGTAAGCCAAGTTCCATCAGGGTATTTTTTAACATTGAACACCAAGCTATCTTCTAAGCGGAGGGTGCCAATCTGGCCAATTGTCAGTGCAGTGGCAATCTTCATCAGGGTTTAATGGCGCTAATTTTATGCCACTATCTTTTATGGAATTCCACCCATTTTTTAAAACAGACACGTTGGTAAATCCGTTATCATTTAATTGCTGTGCAAGCCGAATACTGTACCCATCATCTTTGCAAGAGCAAAATACTACATAGACAGCATTTTTATCGGATTTTGCAATAAAGTCTAATAGGACAGATTCGTTATGCGGATCAATCCAAATTGCTTTCTGCAGGATAAGGTTACTTTTATTGCGGCTGTTTATAGAACGGACATCAAGCAGTTTGACCTCATTTTGCAGTGTTTTATATTGCTCAACTGTTATAAAGTTTACAGGTGCTGCTGCTACCCCGAAAGTTGGTAACAGCAGCAGAATTGTCAGTGTTAAAAATAAAACATTTTTCATAAGTGAAACTCCTCAGGCTACTTAGTTATTGTAAGCTTAAATATAATTTTTCTAAATTATCATGCATGCTTTGCAGGTAATCTTTATTGTCTTCTTTGCTTTCCAGCGTGTAAATTTTTTCAGCTTTGGCGCCGACTTCATTGGCTAATGTTTCGGAAACTTTGGGACTTACCATATCTTCTACAAAAATAGTTTTAATTTGGTGCTCCTTACAATAATCAGTCAGTTCTTTTAATTTTTTACCGCTTGGTTCACCAGCGGCAAAAACATCCTCTACACTGTTTTGCTGCAGGCTAAAATCTCTGGCTAAGTAGGCAAATGCAGCATGGCCGGTAACAAAATCTTTCTTGCTTACGCTAGTAAATTTCTTGTCATATTCATTATAAAGTTCAGTTAGCTGCTGACAAAACTCCAGATAATTCTTGTCATAATAGTCCTTATTGGCTGGGTCGGCAGCGGCAAAGGCATCATTTATATTTTTAGCGGACTGCTGTGCGCATTTTAGGCTTAACCAGATATGGGGGTCATCCTGCCCTTCTGTTTCAATTGCATCTTGATCGGTATTCCCAATTGGCGTTATTCCTTTGGAAGCTGTTATTACGGCTAGATCTTTATTAGCTGCTGCTTGGATGGCTTTATCAGCCCAGGTCTTTTCCATGCCTAACCCATTGATAATAAAAATTTTAGCAGCACTCAATTTTTTTATATCATCAGCCTTCGGTTCAAAATCATGCGGCTCGGTACCATCGGGGATAATTGTTTTGATATCAACTTTATCTTTACCGATTGCTTCGGCAATTTCTTTCATGGCATTAAAAGAAACTACTACGTTCAATTTGTCCTGCGGCTGTTTTGCAGCTGGTGAGGCATTGTCAGCTTTTCCACAAGCAGTTAAGCTAAAAGCAAAACATAATAAAAGAAAGTACAAACAGATTTTTTTCACTTGACGACACTCCTATTTTTTATTAATGCAAACAGTTTGCATTTGCATTTAAGAATAGAATATATTATGATAAAAGAAATGTCAATCTAAAAATAGGAAAAAAGTGGAGGGGAAAATGATTGCGATAGAACATTTAGGGTTTTCTTATGCTTTGAAAAAAACGCATATTTTAAAAGACCTGAATCTAGTCATTAATAAAGGCGACTACCTATCTATTTTGGGGGAGAATGGTTCCGGCAAAAGTACACTGCTCAAGCTGCTGTTAAAACTGCTGCTACCGACAGAAGGACAAATTATTAACGATTTTAGTAAAACGGCCTATGTTCCTCAGCGGTTTGAAAGTTTAAATGTACAATTTCCGATAACGGTTTATGAAGTTTTAAATTGTTATCGAAAGAGTTTAAAAATCAAAGATAAGGCCGCAATAACAAAGTGTTTGGCTATAGTGAAAATGGGGGACTTCGCCAATAACTTAATTGGGACTTTATCTGGCGGCCAGTGTCAAAAAATATTTATTGCGCGAGCTTTGATGGGAAACCCCGATTTAATTCTACTGGATGAACCATCAAATGGTGTTGATGTAACAAGCCAGACTGAGATTTATAGTTTACTTAAGAATATAAACAGAAATCAACAAGTAACGGTTATTTCCGTGGAACATAATCTAAAAGCAGCAATTCATAATTCTACGCTTATTTATCATTTATACCAAGGTGCCGGACATTTATGTAATCCTGATGAATATATCAATGAATATCTAGCAGACAATAAAGGCGGTGATCCATATGCTGCATTATAGTTTTATGCAAAATGCGTTTATGATTTCGCTGCTTATCGCTGTATTATGTCCAATTATCGGTATCTTCCTTGTTTTAAAAAGGTATTCGATGATTGGTGATACGTTGGCACATGCGTCGTTAGCTGGTGTGTCGGTGGGGTTAATGCTGCACACCAATCCGATTCTTAGTGCCTTTTTGCTAACATCAATATTTGGTGTTATTATTGAATTTTTACGTGATAATTTTAAAAAGTATGCTGAACTTATTTTAGTAATTATTTTGTCTTTATCAGTCGGTATTGCTATTACAATTATCAGTACAGGTCAAGCGCATGCCAATGTTGATTCTTTTCTCTTTGGCAGTGTGCTAACAGTAACGCGTGGCGATTTTTATACAGTTTTAGGCTTAAGTGCGGTGTCACTCATAACTATTAGCGGCTTATATCATCAACTGGTATTTATAACCTTTGATGAAGAAGGAGCGAAAATTGCCGGCCTGCGCAGTAAAGTGATTAACTATATATTTTCAATTTTGGTTGCCGCAACAATTTCTGTTACCATACGAATTGTGGGGATTTTAGTGATGAGTTCGCTGATTGCCCTGCCGGTGGCAACTGCTTTGCAGCTTAATAAAGGTTTCAAATCAACGCTGCTATATGCAATTTTATTTAGCTTAGTGGATATAATAGCGGGAATTGTTATTTCCTATTGGATTAATGCAGCTCCCGGTGGTGTAACAGCATTAATTTCGGTTTTTTGCTTAGTTTGCACAATTTTGATAAAAAGGGGGAGCGCATTTATCTAATATATGATTATTTATACGATGAATAAACAAAAAAACATCGAAATCCGATGTTTTTTATTTATTATCATTTTTGTAGGACTCCAAAGCTTTTACTAATTGATCGGTACAGGATGTGCCATTGCGGCATGGGTTGCCTTTGAGTTTTTGAATGACATCATCAATGGGCATACCTTCGATTAAAATACTGATGTCCAGAGCTACCAGGAGACCACGACCATTCAGTATAGATTGTATTTGCCACTAATCGTAGTTTTATCTAGAAATAAGGATAAACTAAAATGTGATCGCTGTGTTGAGCGTTGCCCCAAGAAATCTTTGCAGTTTAAATAAAAGGAGAGATTATAATGGCTAGTGCATATGTAATTTAAAACGAGTATATGCTCATTTTCCATTTAAAAAATCAGATAAATTTGCAGACTTTTGTTGTATTTTTATAAGTGTTGGTATATACTACAAGTGGGCATATGCCCACTTGGGAGGTGGCTAGATGGCAAGACGACGTTGTTGCGGGTTAGTTGAACAGGAGCCTAGTCACCGTCAATTTTCTCCCCCTAATGCAAATGCGGAGAAAACCATAATCTTGCTGGTTGAAGAGCTAGAGGCCTTACGGTTAAAAAATTTAACCGGAATGGATCAGGCTGCCTGTGCGTTGAAGATGGGAGTATCTAGGGCTACGTTTCAAAGAATTCTCAATTCAGCAAGACAAAAGGTTACTTTTGCGTTAATCGAGGGGCATACTATTATAATTCAAGGAGGCACTTATATGGTTAAAAATCGTAAATTCGAATGTCAGGACTGCGGACATATCTGGGAGGTTGAGCCCTGTACGGCAGGTGGTAAGCACGGTTATGAGATAGCTTGTCCGAAGTGCGGCAGCATGAAAAAAATAAAAATTGGTGAAGAGGGTCAAAGACATGTTTGCGGCGGCGGTCATCATGAGCACGGACATGGGGGCGGCTTCTGCGGTCACTAAGCACATATGATTTCGAGTCGAAGGAGCAGATAAAAAATGAGTGAAGATTGTAAATCAAGCAATACATCCAGTAGTGATTGTTCTAAAGGACAAGAGCAGAATTTCGATTTTTCTGCACAGCCGCATGAACTCAGTAGTATTAAAAAGGTCATTGGCGTTGTAAGCGGCAAAGGTGGCGTCGGTAAATCACTGGTGACTTCTTTGCTGGCAATTGCTATGCAAAGAAAAGGATATAATGCCGCTATTCTTGATGCGGATGTCACAGGACCATCAATACCAAAGACTTTTGGCCTAAAAGAAAAGGCGGGGGCAAACGAATTTGGTATGCTGCCTGTCAAAAGTAAAACCGGTATAGATGTTATGTCGGTTAATTTATTACTGGAAAATGATACTGATCCAGTAATTTGGCGCGGTCCAATTATTGCCAGCGCAGTAAAGCAGTTCTGGACAGATGTAATTTGGAGCGATGTTGATTATATGTTTATTGATATGCCGCCGGGAACAGGTGATGTGCCACTTACTGTTTTTCAGTCAATTCCGGTAGATGGTATTGTAATTGTAACTTCACCGCAGGAATTAGTGTCGATGATAGTAGCCAAAGCGGTAAAGATGGCTGAAACAATGCACATTCCGATTATTGGACTTGTTGAAAATATGTCCTATTTTGAGTGCCCGGGCTGTGACAGAAAATATAACATCTTTGGCGACAGCCACGTGACAGAGATTGCCCAAAAGCATCATATCGATATGATTGCCAAAATACCCATCGATCCGAAGATTGCCGAAGCCTGTGATAATGGTGCGCTGGAAGCATTTGAAGGCAGCTTGCTTGAAAATATAGCGGCAGCGCTGGAAAAAGTCAACGCAAAGCCTAAAACTAAAAATCGTAGATTCGAATGTGAGGACTGTGGACATATTTGGGAGGTTGAGCCATGCACTGCGGGTGGCAAGCATGGTTATGAGATCCCTTGTCCGCAGTGCGGCAGCATGAAGAAAATAAAAATCGGTGATGACGGCCAAAGGCATACCTGCGGCGGCGGTCATCATGAACATGGACACGAAGGCGGCTGCTGCTGCCATTAAAATTATGAACCGAGCTTATTAATAATGGCTCGGTTTATTTTATCTTTAAAGAAAGTATAAACTTTTCGGTCTGTGGATTATAGTTAGTTTATTGGTACTAACGAAAAGTCTACTTACTTTCTTTAGGATTCGCAAACCCCAAGGTTTTTTCTTATATCAATTATAAAAAGAGTATAAGGTGATTATATGATTTGTTATAAACCGATTGGCATTATTCAGTCGCCGTTCAAAGAGCCCCAAGGAACGCCTGTGCAAACAACAGCTGCGCAGGATGTAGAAGGAATCATTGAAGTATATCCAGAATATGCGGAAGGATTAAAAGATATTGAAGGATTTTCACATCTGATTTTGCTTTATCACCTTCATTTAGCAAAAGAAGCTGATTTAGTAGTTAAGCCGTTTCTTGGCGATGAATTGCATGGCGTTTTTGCGACGCGATCTCCAGGAAGGCCGAACTCAATTGGTTTTTCAGTAGTACGTCTTATTAAGGTTGAAAAAAATAGACTCTTTATTCGTGATTTAGATATTTTAGATAAAACGCCGCTTTTGGATATAAAGCCTTATGTAGCAAAATTTGATGTTCGACAAGATGTAAAAGACGGATGGTTTGAACGGAACATGCACAAGCTTACTAAGATAAGAGATGACGGGAGATTTGCAAAATAGTAAGTATGGCAACATCTTTCTTAAACCAGATTAGCAGCGAGCTTGCGAGGTATTGGAAATGCTAACATAAATATTCTTCTAAAGTATGGAAGAAATGTCAAATAGTTATGACGGACAGCTTGGTCACTTGGTAGAACCTGTCATATAACCACTAGGTTTTGATTGGAAAATGGGTGTTGGCTTGGTAATCGGCCATGGCGGCTAAGGTGGTTTTTATTTATAGAAAATAGCAAAGATATACTAAGTATAGCTTAGTTTTAAGCCGACATTAGCTTCCTTAAAACTGTCAAGCTGTGTTAATTGGACACGGGAACCAAAATCAGTACAATGGCAGGCATATAAATTTTTTACTGCATTGTTTTTCATATATTCCATAGTGCCATTTATTTGTTCAGAGGTTGGTTTACGTAAATGCAGACCGCCGATAATCGATAGTATGCGATTATCTTGGCAAACTGTTTTGGCTTGTTCTACGATATTGCAGATACCGGAATGGGAGCAGCCGGTGATAATAACAAGGCCTTCCTGGGCTTTATAAACAAGTGCGCTGTCATCTATCATATAGTCAGGCTCGCAGCCATTATCTATAATAATCTCGCCGATTGTCAGCCGTCCCTCAAAAGCGAAATTACGTGTTATTTCGCCCATAAAAACAAGCTTGTCAGTAAGCCATACGGGAACATTGCTTTTGCGGATAGTAAAGTACTTATTAAGAACACTTTCCTGAATATTTATGCCCATTTCTTGTTCGCCTCGTATGCGGCGGTTAAACGCTAAAGGGTGAGCTATTAAATTAGGAACAGATTGACGCGGGGAATTGTCCTTTGCATATAAATTCACAAGATGCGGAAGGCCCCAAGTATGATCATAATGACCGTGTGATAATATGAGGTCAGTTATGTCTAACAAATTGATACCTAATTTCTCGGCATTTTCTAAAAATAGAGGAGACGCGCCGGTATCAAGTAGAATTTTTTTTGTATCGTCTTCAATATAAATGGATAGGCCGGCTTCTGCCTTCAAATTTCGTGTATTACACGTATTGTCAACTAGAATGGTTAATTCCATTTTTATGAGGCCTCCTGTATCAAATAAATATAGGCGCAACTAAAATTTGGTGGTTCTAGTTGCGCCTGTTTGATTTGCTTAATGTCCACCGCCGCCGGTGTAATAGGAAATTCTCTCGTTATTATGGAATATATTTCATAATAACCCTAAATTTTTTTATTCTTCGTCGCGAATAATATTAGAATTCTGGCACATAGGGCAAGGTAGGTCGTGGCAGCATTGTCCGGTGCCGTGAGGTAAAGTCCATTTATGACCGCAAGTTTGACAAGTAAAGTGACGTAATCCAGTTTGACAGTGGTGAACAATACGAAAATTGCCCCCGTCAATGCGGAGGGCATTTCCCTGCCATAATGCGGCTGCAATCTTTTGATGCGCTGTATTGACAATTCTGTGGAAGGTAGGGCGGGATACTTCCATACGTTCGGCTGCAGCGCCCTGATCCAAATTTTCGATATCTGCTAGACGAATAGCTTCCATTTCTTCAATGGTCAAAGTGGTTTCCTCAAGAGTCCGTAAAGGAATTCCCGCAGGTTTGTAATGTGTAATTGGCGGCAGTTGTTCAACTCGACGTTCTTTGTGTGGACGACCCATGGTGCTCCTTTCGAATTATGAGATATATTTCATAATTAATACATAGTATCAAAAAGTGGTTGACAAGAAAGAAGGCGAATTCTACAGCGAAGGGGATTGATGCCTATACAAATTTATAATTTTTTTAGTTCTGTTAATAGACGATCATTTAGTATTTTGATAAAAGTCCCTTTCATACCTAGCGATTTAGATTCAATCACGCCGGCACTCTCAAATTTGCGCAGCGCGTTCACAATTACCGAGCGGGTAATACCTACATTATCAGCGATTTTGCTTGCTATCAGCAATCCTTCGTCACCGTCTAATTCATTGAGAATGTGTGTTGCAGCTTCAAGCTCAGAATAAGAAAGTGTGCCTAGCGCAATTTCTACAGCGGCCTTTTTACGGGCTTCTTCTTCAATTTTCTCGCTGCGGTCACGCAAAAGTTTCATACCGACAACTGTTGCGGCATATTCAGCTAAAATAAGATCATCAGCATTAAATTCAGTATGGAACTTAGCGACAATCAATGTACCGATACGTTCGCCTACACCGTATATAGGTACAACAGTAGTAAACTTATCTTCAAACAGACAAGGCTCACCTTTGCTAAACGCGCATAAGCCGTTTTTGAGGGTTAAGTTTGGTGATGTATCTTGGATCCTGAGCAGCCACTCAACATAATATTCCGGGAATAAGCCGGGGAGCAGCACTTTATCACGCATTAGATGGCATTCAAAATTATCTAAACAAGCATACCCTAGTAGGTTGCCTTTTTTGGTAATGATATATACATTGGATGCCATTATGGCGCTAAGTAAATTGGAAATTTCCATATATTCTACTTTTTCAGATTTTTGCAGTAATCTATTGATTCTACGAGTGCGTTCTAACAGGGAAAGCATATTAATTATCCTGCCTTTCTTAATATTATGAACTATATTTCACAATAAATATACGATATAATGCTAACAATGTCAAGATGTGGATTGTATTGCTGATACGGAAACAATCATTAGCGGGTAATATTGGTGAGCTGCAGCAAGGATCAGAGCACCTGGTTTAAAGCCAAGTGTCAATAATTGCAGGAGTCAAATGTGAGTTTTTCTTGTTCTAGGATTATTAATCTTTTAATCCCAGGCGATTATTGCGCCAATAGCCAGCGAAATAGCACCTAAGGGAAAAAAATAGCTGGCTATCTGGCGTAGTTTCGCGAATATAATAGTAAATAAGCCCGCCTTCATTTGTGAATTGACGGGCTTATTTAAGTTTGGAGAAGCTGCTCATTCGTAATATAAATTCATCACTGACAACGTCTATGCTAAATTGTATAGATTGTGAATAAAACAGGCTTATGTATTAGCAGGTAGCTCCACCAGTTGAAAGCAACTCAGCGTCCAAAATCTCTTTTTTTCTGGCGAGGATTTCATCAGATACTATTTGGGCTTCCACAAATGAAAAGCTAAGTCTTTCTATGGTTTGTGCAAAACGTTCACCGGTTTTACCTTGTTCCCGATAAAAAAGAATAGCCTTTTCTATTGTCGCAAACGCATCTTCTTTAGTTGCGAAAATTTTATGCAAAGCAATGCCATGCGCTACTTGTTTACCCCATCTTCCGCCAATATATACCTTATAGCCTTGGTTTCCGCTGGGAATAGCATCAAAAGGGCATTTTCTTACACAACGACCGCAATTGTTACATTTGGCAGCATCAATTTTCAAAATACCGTCTACGACTGTTGCGGCGTTAACCGGGCAATTTTCTGCGACGACACACTTTTTGCAGCCGTTACAGCTATCTTCATCAAAGCACGGAGTCATTTGACCAATAATGCCGATATCATTTAAGTCTGGTTTTACGCAGTTATTCGGACAACCGCCTACGGCAATTTTTAATTTATGCGGCAATTTCACGCTGGCGTAGCCATTATAGAATTTTTCGTGAATTTCTTTTGCTAAACTAAACGTATCAATAAGACCGTATTGACAGGTGGTACCCTTGCAAGATACTACCGGGCGTACTTTAGAGCCTGTGCCGCCAGTAACCAATCCTTCTCGGGCAATATACGAACGAAAGTCCTCAATCTTGTCATAAGGAATACCCTGACATTCTACAGTAAGCCTTGTGGTAAAGGTGATGTTGCCGTTGCCATATAGCTCAGCTGCTTCGATAATGCATTTTGCCTGCGCGGCAGTAATAACGCCATTTACGGTGATCACCCGCCCGGAAAAATTGTCAGTTCCTTTATTGCTTAAAAACCCCAGTGCCTTTACTTTTTTTTCATCTTCCATACTGATTGTTAATGCAGCCATTTATATACCTCCTATTTAGTTATTTTTTTAAATACTGTTCCGTCTTCTAATACTAGGGCTTTTGAATAGAATGCACACTGTTATTATATTACGTGTGCATAGATATTTAAAATGTTATTATTTTATAATAATCATAGGTAAAACTTATCGAAAAAGGCCTGCCGCGCATTAACAATATAACATTATTGCTGGCAACGTCCGTTTTTTGACTAAAAATAAGCTGTTCCATTTTCCTGGGGGATATGATTGTTATTCCCGAAGACGTTAAGAAATCATCTAGAACAGAAGGACAATGCGTACGACTGTGTTAGCAGATCATACGCATTGTTTTATTTTTCAATCGAGCGATTCTTTGTTATACTTTTATTGAAATATAATGTGCCAGCAAAAACATAAGTTTTAATTTAAAAAGCAGAAGACAAAGGACGGTGGTATTGTGAGAATGTCAGAAGCAGATTTTGTGCAGCTGCAGCAAAGTCGCATAGGGAAAGCGGCCAAGCACAAGGGTCCTACGGAAATAGAAATACAAAATGCTATCAGGGAACATCTTCGCTGGCATGGCTGGTTTATTATTCGCCACCAGCAGACACTTGGCAGCCAGAAGGGCTTGAGTGATTTGACGGCAATTAAGGATGGTCGTACTGTATACATTGAGGTTAAAACTGCAAGAGGGGGGCAGTCGGAAGCGCAGCGGCAGTTTCAGGCTGATATTGAGGAACACGGTGGTTTATACGTGCTAGCTAGAGGCGTTGAGGATGTTGAGTTTTTATGTGAGAAAAAGGATTAAGCTGCATACAAATAAAAATGGTAGAATTATTTTCAAAATAATTGGTCATTACTATTGGAATGGTGTCTTGGGGAAGGAATGTAATTTCTTTCGCTTTTAGATTAGAGGAAAGCCAGTTTTTCTGCCGAATTAGATTAATGTTTTTATAAAATACACATTTGACTCAGTTTGGAGGAATGGTGAATGAAAGTACGTACAATGAGATGCATTACTATAGGCATACTAGCAATCATAGTATCAATCAGCGGCAGTTTGTCTGCAGGGGTGGGTCTAGAGCTAAATAGCCTGAGTGTATATGCAGCCGAGGTAAGTGATGAGCAGGAAGCAGTACAGTCTGAACAGGCGGATACATCGGCCGAGGATAAACTGGCGGAAATAACCAAAATGGTCGCCAATAAAAGAATTAATCGCTATATAGAGCAAATGGATGCCGACGAGCTGCAGAAAACGATGGAAATGTTTGAAGTAATGGAACTTATAAAATATGCCCATATCAATGATGTTTCTGAGTCGACAATGCTTTCCGGGGCAATAAAGGGCGAAGTTGAAGCGCTTGGCGATCCTTATTCTGCTTATATGGATGCCAAGACCTATAAAAATTGGATGCTTAGCTTAGGCGGCTCATTTAGTGGTGTAGGGCTTACTTTGGAGCTTAAGGATAAGGTTTTGTGTGTGGTAGCACCGATTGAAGGAACGCCGGGTGAAAAGGCGGGTATTATCAGTGGCGACCAAATTATTAAAATTAATGGACAAGAAACGAAAAATATGACAGTGGAAGAGGCTGTCAGTAAAATCCGCGGTCCCAAAGATACCGAAGTAGTATTGACGGTGAAGCGCGGTGAAAAAGTGCAGGATTATACGTTGGTGCGGACGACAATTCAATTGAAAACAGTTAGTGGAAAAATGCTTGATCATCATATCGGTTATTTGCAGATTGCCATGTTTAACGGCGAAACGGCAGGCCAATTTGCACAAAAATTCAATGAAATGGAAAAACAAGGTATGCGCGGTTTACTGTTAGATTTGCGCAACAATCCGGGTGGTTTGTTAAATGCCAGTGTTGAAATAGCCAAATTTTTGGTTCCTAAGGGACCGGTTGTTTCGGTGATAAATAAAAACGAGAAAAAAGTAACATATACTTCTGATTTGCCAGCAGTAAAATATCCGCTTGTTGTGCTTGTTAACGGCGGCAGTGCCAGTGCTTCTGAAATTCTTGCCGGGGCAGTACAAGATACCAGTGCCGGAACTTTGCTTGGGACCAAAACCTTTGGTAAAGGAACGGTGCAGCAGATTTTCCCGCTTGCTGACGGTGCTGCTGTAAAACTAACAATTGCCAAGTATTATACACCTAAAGATCGTTTTATCCATGGGGTAGGTATTCAGCCAGATATTATTATTGAGAATCCTAAACCTGAAAAAGGAAAAAAAGTAAATGATTTACAGAAAGATAAAGCGTTAGAAGTGCTTAAGGAAAAAGTGAAGTGATCGTAAAAGAAGGCCCTCGCTGCTGCGAGGGTCTTCTTTTACGACTGTTCAATGATTTTACAAAACTTTTCTACCAGTGCCGGATCAAATTGTGTTCCGGCACTGCGTTTTAATTCAGCAACAGCGTCAGCTTGCGGCATGGCCTTACGATAAGGACGATCATTAGTCATGGCATCATAGGCATCGGCAATTGCCAGAATGCGGCATTCGAGTGGTATGTCTTCGCCGGATAACCCCAGCGGATAGCCGGCGCCATTCCACCATTCATGGTGCTGCAGTATAAAGTTGGCAATTGGTAGCAAGTCTGCTGTCGAAAGGGCAATGCGATAGCCGATATCGGAATGCCTTCTCATTTCCTGAACCTCTTCGGCGGTAAGCTTATCTGGCTTTAATAAGATTCTATCAGGAATTCCTACTTTGCCGATATCGTGAAACTGGGCTAATAATCGCAAATCAACCAAGCGAAATTCCGGTAAATGAGCGGCTTTGCCTAAGGCAGTTACCATATCATGCAGTCTATTAGCATGGCCTTCTGTGATAAAATCACGCGCTTCCAGTAATTTTAGAATAGTTCCGACAATGGCACTGCGCGTACTTTTTCGTTGATAGAGCTTTTCCCGATACATATAATTATCAGCTTTTTTGTATAAATCTTCTATCGAAGCACAAGAATCAGCTGAGGATGTATAGCCGATGGACAAACTTAAAGGGACGCCTGGGTTTTCATTATTATAAATACTTATTTTCTTGAGGATATTTTCCTTGGCAGTTTTTAGTTGGGCGGGAGTGGCATTTTTTACTAGTACCGCAAATTCGTCACCGCCAATTCTGGCGATAATGTCATTTTTACTAAAGCAATCTTTAAGTATGCGTGCTATCTGCCTTAAAACCTGATCACCCTTTTCGTGTCCTAGCGTATCATTTATCATTTTTAAGCCATCAAGATCGCAGATAATTAAACCAATGCTGCTGCTTTTGTTTTCTGGCTTAGAAATGGCTTCTTCAAAAATGGCGCGATTATATAAGCCTGTTAGTGCATCGTGAAAGCTTACGTATTTTAGTTGGTTTCTTCTTTCTAGCGAACATAGTAAAAACCATACTAAGGCGCTAGTCGCCAAGGCAAAAAGACTGCCGATAAATACTATCCAGTAAATAAGTGAGGTTGGCTTATTCCAGCCTTCTTTAGGTACAGCTGCTAATTGCCAATATCCGTTTGCTGCTTTTATATCTACAATGACCGGATTAGCATTAAATACGTCAGCGTCACCCCAAAACACTGCGCCTTGGTAGCCGAGGTTGTCTCGTGCACGGATTGCCAGCTTCAGATTGGGCTTATCATACAGGCCGGCTTCCTCAAATAAGTCATGCTGCATTAATACAAGACTTGTTTGCCCCCAGTAAACTGGTGTATTAGTATCTTTTGGTATCCAATAGATGGGACTGCGATGGATGATACCTACGCCGCCTTGCGCTAATTCCACTGGTTCGGTTAAAAGGCTTTGTCCTGTGGCGACGACTTCTTCTAGAGCCTGTTGCTGCGCCGGTATACGGGAAAGATCCACACCAATCGCCTTTTCATTACCGCTTAGGGGATATACATGTGTAATGATATTGTTTTGAATTAAGGTTATATTTCTTATTGCCAGAAGCTGAGGCATAAACTGTTTGCCAAAGTCGTCTAATTCCTGCTGCGTTATCTTATGTGAAGGATTTATGGACAGTTCAGTCAAGATAAAGGCGTTGATTCCTTTTTCCAGAAACAGCTTTGAATTTATGCCGCCTTCTAGTTTTGCTTCCATTGTAAACAGCTGGCCTTGCAGCTCGGCGCGAAGTTTATCGTTCTGCTGCGTGGTTACGATGGAGAGCATAATATATGTTGCAATAAGTATTAAGGCACAAGTCAAGGTGGCTAAATACCCCTTTTTTCTCCCCAAAACTCATCACCGCCTATTGATAATATTTAAATATACCATTACTTTGTCAGCTAATTTGACATAAACTATTTTGAGTATAACACACGGTGTCATAAAATGATATATCCATGGACAGTAACAGAGTTCAGCAGGTATAAACTGTTACTTATATGTAAAAAGGATGTAACTTGTAATTGAAATAGGTAACAGTTTTTTTACACGTATACACATTTGCTAAATTTGCAATGCCAGCGTAAGTCCTGGTATGACTAGAGTTTAATAATATTATGCAATTGGCATGATATTTGCAATAATATAAAAACGAAATAAGCTTGCAGATTTTCATTGCGGCCAGATTTTTGGTAGGCTTTAAAAAAATAAAAAGACACATACTTATAAAGGGAGTTGATTTGATGCAATGAAAATGGTACCAGTCAGTGATGCCGAAGGGATGATATTATGTCATGATATTACCGAAATTGTTCCTGGCAAGACCAAGGGGCGAGCATTTAAAAAAGGGCATATCGTAAAGAAAGAGGATATTCCTAAACTGCTGAGTTTGGGGAAGGAACATCTTTATGTATGGGAAGTAAATGAAAATGCCGTGCATGAAAATGAGGCGGCACAGCGAATTGCCAGAACGGTTGCTGGACAGGGGGTGCTTCTAACTGAGCCCAATCAAGGCAAAGTGGAGCTTAAAGCCGAAAGGGACGGGCTCTTAAAAATCAATGTTCGTGCCTTAGCTGAGGTTAATGATATTTATGAGATTATTGTAGCTACTTTGCATTCTAACCAGCTGGTTTCTGCGGGACAGACGGTTGCGGGGTGCAGAGTTGTACCACTTGTTATTGAGACTGATAAAATTGTTGCGGTGGAAGCAATCGGACGCTCTTATTTACCTATCATTGAGGTGAGGCCGCTAAAGCCTAAAAAAATCGGTATTGTTACAACAGGCAGTGAAGTGTATCATGGCCGTATAAAAGATGCGTTTGGTCCGGTGCTGCAAAAAAAGATAACAGAGCATGGCAGTCAGTTTTTGCACCAGATTTTTGTTAATGACAGTATTGAGATGATTAAGGAAGCTATTCAAACCTTGTTGGATGAAGGCGCTGAAATGATTTTAACAACAGGCGGGATGTCAGTAGATCCTGATGATGTTACTCCGGCCGGCATTCGAGCGGCAGGCGGACAGGTTATTGCGTATGGCGCGCCTGTGCTCCCAGGGTCGATGTTTATGCTGGCGTATATTGAGGATATCCCTATACTTGGGCTGCCGGGCTGTGTGATGTATCATAAAACAACTATTTTTGATTTGATTTTTCCGAGAATTCTGACAGGTGAAAAAATTACGCGCCGTGACATTACTGCTTTGGCTCATGGCGGACTTTGCTTGGGGTGTGAGTGCTGTCAGTATCCTCGTTGTTCTTTTGGTAAAGGCACTTAATTAGGGGGTTCTTCTTTGCAAGTTGGATAGAAAGGAGTAGATGTATTAAGTTTTGGTCTCAATCTCGCATTTTACAAAAAATACTATGAAAAGGGGCAGGGATATGCAAAAGAAGATATTAAATATTAATGGTTTAACAAGAACTTTAATTATCGATCCAGAGGTTAGCTTGGCGAGTGTGCTTAGGGAACAGCTTCTCTTAACAGGTTGTAAGGTAGGCTGTAATCAAGGGCAATGCGGTACATGTTCTATTATTATGAATGGGGAAGTAGTTCGTTCCTGTATTGTAAAAATGAAGCGGGTACCTGATGAAGCTGAGATTACTACAATTGAGGGGCTTGCTACACCGAATAATCTTCATCCGCTGCAGGTTGCCTGGATGGCATATGGTTGTGCGCAATGTGGTTTTTGTAGTCCCGGGTTTATTCTATCAGCTAAAGTATTGCTTGATAAAAATGCAAATCCTACCAGAGAAGAAATACGCGACTGGTTCAACAAGCACCGCAACGCCTGTCGCTGTACCGGGTACAAACCGTTAGTTGATGCTGTAATGGCGGCGGCTAAAGTGCTCAGAGGAGAAATGCACAAAGAAGAACTTTTGTTTAAACCTGTTGGTAATAAAATCTATGGTACAAATTATATCCGTCCAACAGCCCTTAGAAAGGTTACCGGGACATGGGATTATGGCGCTGATGTGGCGCTGCAAATGCCGCCTGGTACGCTTAAATTAGCGTTGGTACAGGCAGAAGTTTCTCATGCTAATATTTTAGGGATTGATACTTCTGAAGCGGAAAAAATGCCAGGTGTTTATCAAGTTGTTACGCATAAAGACGTTAAGGGAAATAACCGCATTTCCGGATTAATTACCTTCCCGACCAATAAAGGCGATGGCTGGGATCGACCGATTTTATG
>JAJFUN010000032.1 GCA_021372375.1 Pelosinus sp.
GCCGTGAAAGGGCGGTGTCTTAACCGCTTGACCAACGGGCCATAATATCTAGAGTGGTGGGCCCACCTGGGATTGAACCAGGGACCGACCGGTTATGAGCCGGTTGCTCTACCGCTGAGCTATAGGCCCTAGAGATTATAAAACAGGTTTTCCGAAGAAAGCCTGCTTAATACAAATTGGCTCCTTGAGTAGGACTCGAACCTACGACCGATCGGTTAACAGCCGATTGCTCTACCAACTGAGCTATCAAGGAATGTCATCAACATAAAGTATTATAAAACAAAATCACTTTTCCGTCAAGCGTTATTTTTATTTTTTATGTTTACTAGCTAATTATTTAACTGACGTTTGATTCTTGGTTCCTACCCGTACAACACGGTCTTCCGGCGAATATTCATCGGTTGCCAATAATTCACGCTCGGCATCCGTTCTGCCGTAATTTCTGATGCGCCAGGTGGTAACACTAAAACCTCGCTGTCCTTCTGATTCTACCACTTCTCTGCCCACTTCCAGGTCAGCATCCTGTTTTACTATCGTTTGCGGTTCAATTACCTTTTTATCTGTGGCAATTATTTTTATTTCTGGTTTATCGCCATTCTTGCCAAACACATAAATTGTCACACTCCCGCCAGATACTTCACTCTTAATATATATACTATGTGCTGAATTATTTTTGAACTTGAAATCTAAGAGATTATCAGCAACAGTAGCATCCTGACCGAGCGGAACATAACCTGGCGGCTGACAATGAGAAGTCCGTTCTTCAATAGCAAGATTTGCCAGCAGCACGGCATTATACAGTGTGCTGGTAAGCTGGCATATCCCACCGCCCCAATCAGGTACCAATTTCCCGTTAATAAAACCAGGAGCCTCCTTAAAGCCGTATTTCTCGAGCCTCGGCCCAACCACCTCGTTAAAAGATACACTCTCACCACTGTGTACTAAAATATTATTGAAATTCCTGGCTCCTAAAATGATATTTTGCACCCGGTTATGGTTATTCGGATTAAACTCGGTGGTATAACTTGCTAATACACAGTCAATATCGGCAAGATCGGCAGCTATTATTTTAGGCTGGCTTTCGGCAATAACCAATTCAACTTTTAAAGGAATGCCGGATTTCAATTTATCAATAATCGCCGCTAACGTCTCGGCCACATTTACTTTATACCCAATAGTTTCCTGCACAACTTTAATTTCGGCATTCTCCTGCACTATTTTAGCATTGCTTGGTTCACTATCTAGCGTGGCCGCAATATTTTGCACAAATGCCTCTAATTTTTCCTGATTATACTTTAAGACTAACGGAATATGATACCCTTGGTTAATTGTCAAAAAACGTTCCTGCAAACAGGAAAATAGACTTCCTTCACGTCCTACACTATAGGCCTTATGCGCCAATCCTTCTACATCTATTACCATATCAATTTCCTTTGCCTCGAGCGGCCATGTCTGGCCTTGATAGGTTATTACAATAGGCGCTTCCTTCATATGCTCCTTAACAAAAGCAGCTATTTTTTCCTTGGCGGCCTGTTCAGAAAGACCACCCACAGAAATATCCCCCACCATTACCCCGGCATAAATTTGATCTGTAACCATAAAGGCGGAATTAACCGCGAATAGACTTACAGCACTAAACAATATAATAATAGATAAAAATAAAACCAATTTGGTCGTAGGTTTGATTGTTGCAAGCTGCACAATAAGGCCCCTTTCAGTTAAATAGGTAATGTAAAGCCCCGCCATCGCGGGGCCTAAGCTCTAAGCTATAAAAAGCCTTGTCTAAAACCAGCAGCCTATTGAATATTCATCGATAACTCAACAAATTTTCCGGCAAGCTTTGCTTTTTGCAATACTTCTTCAGTAATTTCTCCACCTTCATCTACAATGACAACACCATTATCTGTTTCAATTCGGCGGCTGGCCTTCTTACCGAGCAGATATTTGCGATGTCTGTCATCAGCTTTTGGTTTAGCTTCTGGCGCTGGTTCTTCCTTTACCGGCTCTGGTTCCGGTTGGGGAATAGGCTCCTCAATCGGCTCCGGCGCAGCTGCAGGCTCAATAACCGGTGCAGCTTCCTGAATTTCCGGCTGAACAGGTGCCACTGGTTCCTCTACTTTAGGCTCAGGTGCTGCCGCGGACTGCGCTTCGACGATTGGCACCGCCTCAACTACCGGTTCACTTTTTTTTTGCGGCTGGACTGCTGCAATATCGTTACCGGTAACAATGAGCACATCTTTACCAAAAGTAATGACTTGTTCAGCAGGAATATTAGAAATCTGCCCACTCATTTCTTCGATTTCGCAGGTTATAATTTTGCCTGTTTCATCAACAATAATCTCGGTAACTTTTCCCTGAATCTGACCAGTTTTGGTCAAAACCTTAGTTCCGACTACTTTAATATCAACCTGTAACAGTTTTTCATATTCTGGAACAGCAGTTACTGCAACAATATTGCTGCTGCTTTCTACTGTCACTGCATATTCACCTAAACCAACAACTGCAGAGAAAGGTAATAATTTTGCGGCATAATATTTCTTGCCATCTTCGACAACCATTGCCACAATACTACCGCCTGCCGGATCTATCACAAAATCTTTTACCGTACCAAGTTCTTCCCCTTCGTTAATACTAATAATAGACAACCCAAGGATTTCCTCGCTTCTTTTCATCCATTTGACCTCCTATAATTTGAACTACTAAGCTAAGTCCCGCCATTCGCTAAACTCAGCATTAATTTCTGCAAATACTGCGCCAGGTATTTCATTATATGGTATAAAACCTAACCTCTGCGCTAGTAATATATTTTTTACAATACGCAAATATGCAATAGTGCTGACAAACTCTTGTTCCAGCAAATCATCGTATTGTAAGGCTGGCAAATTTCGTCCTTCAGAAAAAACCTGTATTGCTTCATCATAAGCGCCTTTATTCTTTAAAATGTTCCCCATTTCAATAACAATAAAAGGCGCAGATTCACTTTCCCCATACAAAGTCAACGCCTTGCGGAAAGCCGCAAACGCTTGCTGGATATTTTTCTGTTCCTGTTGATCATATGCATAATCCATAAGCTCATCTAATGTCTGAATTTCATCGATTGCTTCTATCTTCACTATTTGTTCACCAACCATAGCTGTATCATCCAAAGTTTTCTCTGTTGCCATTAAAGCTTCGGCAGCAAGCTCCTTATCTGGCTGAGACTCTGCTGTATCAATTTGACTTACTGCGGCCTCGTCAGCCTGAACATTTTGTGCAGCTATTGGCATGCTGTCATTTTCCTCTAAAATACTTTCTGCAACAGGCTGATCAAGCTGTTTATCAGCCTGAACCAACGGTTGACTTTCTGGTGCTGGCTCATTTTCATCATGTATGTCAGGCGTTATAGGATTTTCTATCAGCACTGTCATTTCACGGGTTTCCGGTTCGCTTTTTGTTTCTTCCGGCAAACTAGCGCTAATTGAGAGATTAGGTTCTACCCTATTTTCTAATAAATCAAGTGTTTGCGGGCCGCTATCATCTTCTTTAGCAGGTACTAGATCTGCTGTACAGAGTGCCGCCTGACTTTGCGCTAAAGCACATTCAGCCTGCGCAGCATCATCGAAAGGCCACTGCTCGGCTGGAGCAGCTGCTAACTGCTGTGCAGCTAACTTTCGCTCATCATAAGCATCATACTTTGCCACAAAATAGGCAAACACAACAGCACATACTGCCAGTAAAGCCATCGAACCGGCTAGGCCGGCAAAGCCAACCACTACGTGCGGTAAAACCAAGCTTATCACCATAGAACAAACAGCGCATAAAGCCAAAGGCTTCCAGCGCAAATGTATCCCCAACACAAGATTGGCTAGCGGATAAACCAAAATAGTAGTAATTATTATTGTCATAAAGATAATAAAAATATATTCCACGTATACCACCATAAATTTTGTCTTCTTACCTAAAATCACTTAATTAATATAATAATTCGACACAATTAAGTAATTTCCTGTTTTTTATCCAAGAAAGATAGCAGATATTATTTTTTTATGGTCATAACTTCGACAGCCGCCCCCATAATGCCAATAATGGCATGCTCTAACGTCAATCCGCCCTGCAGATAGACAGCATAGGGAGCGCGCAGCGGACCGTCAGCGCTTAATTCAATGGATGCGCCTTGGACAAAGGTTCCGGCTGCCATAATTACCTGATCACTGTATCCCGGCATAGCGCTTGGCTCAGGACGCACATAGGAATCGACCGGCGAATATTTCTGGAGTCCCCGGCAAAATGCCACCATTTTTTCCGCTGATCCCAGCTCGATAGCCTGAATAATATCACCGCGCGGCTCCGTCGAGAGTGGTAGTGTAGTATAACCCTGCTGAGCAAAAAATTCCGCTGCAAAAATTGCGCCTTTTACGGCCTGCGCCGTAACATGTGGAGCCAGAAATAATCCCTGAAACAAAAGGCGGTTATCGGCAAGCGAAGCGCCTACTTCACTGCCGATACCTGGTGCAGTTAAGCGATAGGAAGCAAGCTCCACCAAGTCTTTCCGGCCAGCAATATAGCCGCCTGTTGGCGCAAGCCCGCCGCCTGCATTCTTAATCAGCGAACCGGCCATAATATCAGCCCCTACCGCAGTTGGCTCCTGTACTTCGACAAATTCGCCGTAACAGTTATCCACAAAGCAAATGCAGTCACTTTTGATACTCTTTACATATTCACAGACCTTTTGAATATCCTGTATGGTCAGCGGCGAGCGCATACTATACCCGCGTGAACGCTGAATGAGTACCATTTTAGTTTTATCAGAAATATGCTTTTTTATATTGGGAAAATCGAGGCCCTGTGCATTTAGAGCTACTTCTTTATAGACTACCCCAAATTCACTCAAAGAGCCTGCAGACTTTTGGTGAAAGCCAATTACAGTCTGCATAGTATCATAAGGCGCACCGGTGAGCGAAAGGAGCTCATCACCGGGCCTTAAAATACCAAACAGTACAGTGGCCAGGGCATGTGTACCCGAAACAAATTGTGTTCTGACAAGTGCACTTTCAGCACCGCAAATATCGGCCCAGACCTCTTCTAACTTTTCCCGTCCGATATCATTATAGGCATACCCAGAGGTTGTCCGAAAATGATAATCAGCAATTTTAGCCTTGCGAAAACTATGTAAAACCCGTATGGTATTTTGTTCGGCAATCGCATCAGCTTTATTAAACTCCGACCGTACTTTTTCTATTGTATTATTCCGCAATACAACAAGTTCTTGCGGAAAAGTTTCCATACCTTCCAAACTATTCATCTCCTACTATGTAACAGCTAAACTTTTGCCTAAACTCAGGTGGTATTGAAACCTGAAGCAACGTACCTGTTTCCTGATATTCTGTAGAAATTACCGCAGCAATGTCGTAAATTTGGGCAATAACACCATTGTCATTATATGGCACTAAAAGACAGATGTCAATTGTACGCGCTTTTAAAGCACCTTCGATAGCTGCCAGCAATTGATCAAGCCCCTGCTCAGTTTGCGCCGAAATACCGACACTATTTTCCGTGCGGAGTAGCCGCTCTACAACATGAGTATTATCAATTTTATCAATTTTATTAAAGGCCGTAATGGTCGGTTTTTCATCAGCCTTTAATTCATGCAGTACTTTAAATACTGCTTCACTTTGCTCCAGCCATTTATGATGACTAGCATCCACTACATGGAGCAAAAGGTCAGCATGCACGACCTCTTCTAAAGTAGCCCGAAAGGCAGCAATTAGATTATGAGGAATTTTTTGAATAAAACCCACTGTATCTGTTAACAGAAAATCCTGTCCTGACGAAAGTTCAATACGCCGGGTTGTCGGATCTAACGTGGCAAATAGTTTATCCTCCGCTAACACCCCAGCACTAGTCAAAGCATTGAGCAGCGTAGATTTCCCCGCATTAGTATACCCGACTAAGGCCACCGTGGGAATGCGTGAAGTCTGCCGCCGCTCCCGATGAAGCTGGCGCTGGTTTTTTACTGTTTCAATTTCATGCTCAATATCACTAATCCTCGCGCGTATTCTCCGGCGGTCTACCTCCAGCTTAGTTTCGCCGGGGCCGCGTGTACCGATACCACCGCCAAGGCGTGAAAGCACCAGTCCTTGCCCGCCAAGTCTTGGCAGATTATAACGAAGCTGCGCCAGTTCTACCTGCAATTTTCCTTCATGCGACCTGGCCCGCTGGGCAAATATATCCAAAATTAGCGCTGTGCGGTCAATTACCTTTGTGCCTAGCGCCTGCTCCAAATTGCGCTGCTGTGCAGGCGAAAGCTCATCATCAAATATTATAAGGTTAACATCCTGTTCTTGTCTCATAAGGCTGATTTCCTGGACTTTACCGCGGCCAATAAATAGCGCGGCATCAGGCTGCTCCTTCTTTTGCCATACACTTCCTGCCACAACAGCGCCTGCCGTCTCAGCAAGCTGCGAAAGTTCCTGCAGTGAATCAGCAATCGGCCAGCCGTTATGGCGGTCAAGCCCGACTAATAATGCCCGTTCCACTTGGCTAAGCGCCGCTAGACCATCTTTTTGGGCCAGCTCCCGATCAAGCTGCAGCGTTAAATAGCCTAGATCAATTTGTACAAAGTCTTTAAATGCTAGCGGCCCTGCTGTTTGTACAGTAAACGCATCATCTATAAATCCACTGATAAAGCCTACACTAGCCTCTAGGATTTTTCCCTCTTGTACACCTAGCGCCGCCATCAAATCAAAGCGCATTTCCTTGAGTGACGAAATATCAACGCCGCTCAGCTGACTTAAGCCGTTTGGATGTGTATGTACGCAGCGTATGCCGCTAAGACGATTTTCATTACGGCGTCCTTTGGTTTCAGGCAGGGAAACAGTCTTTGTATCACCTACCGCTACAGCTGTTACAACGCCGCGCCGATTTAAATATACCGCTAGTTCACGGTTTAATTCCGCCGTAATTTCCGCCATCGTTTGGCCTAATTCTACGGTTATGATTTGACCGGAAGGCACTATTACCTGATATAATTCCTCAATTCTTGCAATCAAATTTTTCTTCAAGCCTTTAAGGTCGCCAAAAACTTCTGACATAGCCCTTCCTCCTTATTTGAGATACTTCAGAATTTTGTCCTTATAATAATATGCTAAAATACCAATTCCCAGTAAAAAACTAGTAATCAAAAGTGTACGAGGCCAACTATGTAAAATATTATGCCCCAATAAAGAATAAAGTACAATGGCCGGTGTCTGTCCCACAGCGGTAGCTATCGCAAATCTGATTATTGGCATCGAGGTCAACCCAGCACCATAACTAATTATCTTAAACGGTATAAAAGGAATTAACCTGGTAACAAACACGGCAAATACGCCATTTCGTTCCAAAAAACAATCGATATTTTTATAATATCGTCCATAACAAAAATGCTCAAGCAGCGGCCGGCCATACCATTGGGCTAGCCCAAAATCAAGAATTGCCCCGCATAACGCCCCAATCCAGGTATAAATCATGCCCCACTGCCAGCCAAAAATCCAAGCATTAATAATAGTTAACGCCAGCCCCGGCATAACCGGAATAAGAGATTGCAGAATCATTAATAAAATGCTCACCACCGGCGCCCATATTTCATAAGTCAGGATAAATGCGCGCAGACCCGCAAAATTGTGCTGTTCAAGGAGAATTAACCCGGTATGTACAAATTTTTTTAGCCCCGGACTTAAATAATAGCAGATGGCTAGCAGCAAGAGTACACCGATTTTTATGATATTTAGTTGGTAGGGCTTTGTTTTCATCGCTTCCACCTGCTTTTAAAGACTGTACCGATTATTACATATATCATTTAAAAAAGCAATATTTACCCCTGCATTAATTATGAAAAAAACCGAGCTATGGCTCGGCCTCTTGGGTTGAAGCTGGAATGGCATCAGTGCGCTCGACAATGCCTTGATGTTCATGGTGGTTGGGATATAAGGCTTTATAGTCGGTTGTGCCGGGAATATCCTGCGGACTATCCGAGCTGCCATATCTTAAAACGGCCTGCACCGCATCTTCACCATCAAATCCCGTATAATCGGCTCTATCTAAAAAAGATCTCGTAAAAGGGGGCGATAAAAGTTCTTCTTCGAGCGGTCTTGGAAAATCATCTGACTCTTCACTAGCCTCCTGACAGGCAAGGCATTTGTCGGCCCAGGGAATAGCCTGCAGTCGTTCAAGCGCGATTTTCTGGCCGCATTTTTCACATATGCCATACTGCGTATCATGTATTTTAGCCAAGGCTTTATCCACACTCTCCAGCATAATTCTAGCATTATCTTGTAAGCCAATATCCTTACTGCGTTCAAAAAGTTCCTGCCCCACATCTGCCGGATGATTATCGTACATGGAAAGTTCGCCAAGAGACTGTGACATGGCCTCATTTAACCCATTTTCTTCAAGGCTCTCAATTTGGGCCAATAACATGGCATGCTCTTGTCTTAATTTTTCAGCTAGTTCCTGACAGTCTTCTTCTTTCATAGTCTACCTCCCGAACCTTCACTTGGATTAATGAATAATCTTCGTAACCTCAGCCACCCGTAAACGTTCTTTCGGGATTACAACCTCTTCATCACTATAGCCAAGACAAATGATGGCAACGGCGCGCAAGCGCGGCGGAGCCTCGACGATTTCCTGAACTTTGGGTTCATCAAATGCCCCAACCCAGCAAGTGCCAAGCCCCAGACTGTTTGCCGCCAGCAAAATATTTTCGGCTGCCGCTGCCGTATCCTGCAGACAATAAAGCTGTGCCCCTCTCTCCCCATAGCGTTCATTAGAGCGGCTTGGATCAGCCATAATGACAATAGCTACAGGCGCCTCCTCAAGCTGCGATTGCTCAAAGCTGACTTCAGCAAGGCGCTGCCTGACTTTCGAATTTTTTACAACGAAAAAGTACCACGGCTGCAAATTTCCCGCACTTGGCGCATAACACCCAGCTTCTAATACCTTGGCAATTGTCTCATCATCAATTTCCACTTGTTTAAACTGACGAACAGCATGTGTGTCTCTCATACATTCCATTACATCTTTCATCACGCTAAAGCCTCCTTAAAATTGTCCGCTTTTATGTTCCACAATATTCATTACTTCAAGAATAAAGCCCCCAATACCCGGTATATTGAGCAAAATCAACCGCCGCATTGCCTCTAAAGTAAGCGCAAAAATCAGACTGGCCCCCAGTGCTATGCCAAGGCCGCGCGCAAGTCCGGCCACAAAGTTAGTCATAATAAGCCGCGCCGGCTTTTGTAACAGTTCCATAAAACTTGCAATATGCATTGACTCTAAATGAGCCACCAGTTTTTCTAAGTGCCGCACGATAATTTCGGCCTCTTTTGTTTCCTTTTCCATAAAAACCTCCGGGATACAAATTACATAGTGAAGGTTGGCTGCGGCATAGCGACAGATTGCTGTATGCCAGCACTAATTCCAAGAAAGTCCTCGAATTTGTGCACTTTTACAGGCGCCGCAAACCGCATATAATTGGTAGCCAAAATCATTTCACCGCAATCAAGATTTTTTATTTCATGGCGCTGCTGCAAAATGTCTTTGCGGCACATAGATTCGAGTTTACTGCGGTCAGCCTTTGAGGCCAGACCCAAAATAAATAAGGTATTTAACTGCGATAAGACTTTATCCGCCAGCAGCCGTGGTTGTTGGTCAATTACGCACATGCCTAAGTTAAATTTTCGTGCTTCACTGACTAAGCGGGCAAATACATTGTTATTGGCATGTTCCTTTTTTCCGAGAAAGCGATGGGCTTCTTCCAAAACAATTAATACCGGCTTGTCCTTCGCGGCATTTTGATTGCTGGCATAATGCTGCAGTAATTTCTTGGATAATAGTGTCGAGAGTGCCTGTTCCCCAACAGGTGAAATACTTTTTAATTCAATTAAGACAATCTTGCCTGCGGCCAGTTGCTGCAAAATTTCCGGAATTACCGGCTCCATTTCCTGTAGATTAAGTTCCTGCTGTAAATTCCAGCAGACACTTTTAATCTTGCTGATGGTCCGTGTGTTAAATTTTTGCCCGGTACAGCCGGCCAGTTCCTCCACAATATCCGCGGGATCATATTTCAGGATATATTCAAGCCAGCGTTCCTGCCAAATGGCGGCCAATTTGTAAAGCGCATCCACCTGCGGCTCACTAAAACTGGCACAGGCCATTACATCATCAGGCTCGACTTCGCCAAAATCAACACTCAGCTTGGCGGCATAATTACTTTGCGGCTGGGTATTATATACTGCCAATCGTCCCTTGGCCTCAGGATGCTTTGAGAGAGCATTATAGTACTCGTTGTGTACATCAAAAACCAAGAGGCCATATTGTCCGCTTGACAGCATGGAACTGGCCAGCACCTTTACAAGATTGCTTTTACCCGAACCGGTTGTACCGAATACACCGATATGTTCAGTGATGGTTTTGTTCCCGTAAATGCCAACAGGCAAATTAAGCTCGCCGCGGCCTGTCTTTAAAAAACCGATTTCCAAATCGCCCTGCATTTCCGCCAGCAGCGCATGATCTTCGGTGCTAAGACCTCTGACTTCGCAAAAAAAATCTGGACACGTCTTAGGATTTAAAAATTGTCCCTGCTGATCAACATAGCATAATTGTTCGGCCATACCAATTTTCACAGTATGATTACCGCCTAAATAAAAATCCAGTTCTTCCTGATTTTCTACCTGTCCATCTTGGTTTAATTTACTCATTAAGTAGCCTACGCCATTTAAGCCCGACCAGCGCGATTTTACCTTGAAATCATATGCCCTGATATAAAAAATATCACCATTTTTACCCTTAACAACCAAGATATCACCAAAATCAACATCCTGCTTTGGCGCCACCACAAATTCTACATAAGTGCCTTTAGCATAGGTTAAACGGCCCTTATACCCAGACATATCATCTCCTCCTTCCACCCACATTGTGAAGTTATAGACTGAGTGCAAAATAGTAAACAACTTAATTGCAGCGGGTATGGAGCTATATTTATATTACTCGTATTGTTTGTTAAAAAGGCAAAAAAAAAACAGGGTATTTATCCCTGTTTGAATTGCTATATAAATAAAACGCTTTAGCTAGTAAAAATATTATCTTTTTTTATGATATAACAAAGGCCTGCGAGCCCGCGGCGCCTGCAGCACTTCAGCCATAATAACGCCGTTTATCCAGACTGAATTACTACCTACTGGCTGCTGTTCAATAAAATTTGGCACCTCTACCGCAGGCGGCATAACAGACTTTTCTTTTACCAACGCCTTGGCGGGGAGCATATTTGCTGCAGCGGGTGGTATGTGCGGTAAATGCTTCATACCTTCCTCGTACTTTGGTTTCGGTTTAGTCTGAGGAATATCAGGATATTTGTATTCCTTTTTATTTGCTTTGCGCATAATTTCCGGCACAATATATACTAGCACCATTAGCCCAATAATAATTATTGTTTCCATAGCATACCTCTATTTTTTATCTTCTGCTTTACCTTGCTGTACAGGACTGCCGGTTTTGCTGATTGTCTCCCGCATTTGGGTATCGGCCATAATATTATTCATATTATAATAATCCATCACACCCATGCGTCCTTCCTGGAGCGCTGCCGCTAGTGCATGCGGTATTTCAGCCTGTGCTTCTACTACTTTAGCCTGCATTTCCTGAGTAAAGGCCCGCATTTCCTGTTCTTTAGCTACAGCCATAGCCCGGCGCTCTTCGGCTTTAGCCTGGGCAATCCGTTTTTCAGCTTCAGCCTGATCTGTCATTAATTCAGCACCAATATTTCTGCCAACATCAACATCAGCAATATCAATGGAGAGAATTTCAAAAGCCGTACCTGCATCAAGGCCTTTGGCGAGTACCGTCTGCGAGATATGATCAGGATTTGCCAAAACGTCTTTATGATCATGTGACGAGCCAACCGTTGTGACAATTCCTTCACCAACTCTGGCAATAACAGTAGCTTCCCCGGCGCCGCCCACCAGACGATCTATATTGGCACGAACGGTAACTCTGGCTTTAACTTTTAACTCAATGCCATTTTTAGCCACAGCCGAAACAATCGGTGTTTCGATTACTTTAGGATTTACACTCATTTGCACAGCCTCTAAGACATTACGGCCCGCAAGATCAATCGCGGCAGAGCGTTCAAACGGCAAAGGAATTTCAGCCCGCTGCGATGCAATCAGCGCATCGATAACCCGGTCCACATTACCCCCTGCCAGATAGTGAGCCTCGAGCTCATTTACATTAACCTCAATCCCTGCTTTATTGGCCTTAATAAGCGGCAAGACAATCTGCACCGGCGGCACCCTTCTGAGCCGCATCCCTACTAAAGTAAAAATACCGACATCAACGCCTGCGGCCATAGCAGAAATCCACAGGCCCAGCGGCACAAAATGCAAAAAAACACTTAAGAAAATAATAACCACTAGTATAACTAACATCGGACCAATTAATGAAAACACATAAGTCGCCCCCAATTTTTATTCTTTTACTGCTTTAACAATAATGCGGCTGCCTGCAACCTTTACCACCTTGATTTTTGTCCCGGCCTCCAGATACTTTCCTTCAGAAACTACATCAAGCTGCTGACCATCAAATTCAGCAAGTCCCGAGGGACGCAGTAACGTTAGCGCTACACCTGATTTTCCTAAATAACTTTCATAATTATGACTGCTGGTAAATCCAGCTTGTGCCGTTTGCTGATCCTTTAAGATCAGCTTATGCCAGAGCCGACTTGTCGGCAAATACTTTAGAATAACCAAAAACACCATAATTGCCATAATTAAACTAACTGCCATACTACTAAGTGCGGCTGTATTGCCGCCTAACGCCAGAAAGAAACTGCCAATGATACACCCCATACCGGAAATGCCCCACAAACCAAACCCTGGAATAAATAATTCCATAATAAGCAGCAAAATACCTGCTAAAAAGAGCATTATTTCCAGCCAACCAGCCATGCCGCTTAAGTATTGTCCTACGAAAAACAGCATAGCGGCCAACCCGCCAAACAAACCACCAATACCCAGCCCTGCTGTCTTAACTTCCGTAAAAATTGCTAAAAATACAATAGCTAATAAAATAGATTTTATGGTGTCGTTTGCAAGCCACCCGGCGGCCTTATCCTCCCAGCCCGCCTGATACTCTTCAACAGCAGCGCCGGAGAGATCATAATAAGCTAGAACTGACTCTATATCCGGCGCCACCATATCGGCGTAGCCAACCTCTCTGGCCTGATAATCTGTCAAGGCCAAGATTTGCCCCGGCTCAGCATACCCAGGCAGTCCTGCTGTTTTATCAACCATTGCCTTAGCAACTTGTACATTTCGCCCGGTTTTATTTGCTGTCGCGGCAAATTCCGCCTTAAGCGCCGCAATGGTTTTTTCTGTTGCAGGTATAGGCTCGGCTGCGCCAATACTGCCGCCCTCACCGCCACCGGCTGCCGAACGCA
>JAJFUN010000048.1 GCA_021372375.1 Pelosinus sp.
CTGACAGTTCCGGTTACACGGTAACATTCAAGAATATGCGGATTGTTTTTAATTGCTTTTTCGAATTCTGCGGGACTAAGGCGCAGCTGGCTGACTTGAATAAAAAGCATAATTGTGCGCCCGACAGCTGCCGGAACGACAAGGGCGGTGTATTTAGTAATAATTTTATTATCTTCCAGCTGATGCAGTCGTTCTGCTACGCTAGGGCGGCTGAGTGAGAGCCTTTGCGAGAGTTCGCTGACGGTAATCCGTCCGTTTTGCTTTGGCAGTAATCGTGATTGCGGCAGTTATTTCTTTGGCGAAAAAACGTTTGGAAGGCGAGTATATTGCCTCAGTGGCTAATGAGGAAAGTTGACAAATTCTTTCGCCAAACGGTATAATGATAGTAATTTATATGCGATAAGGTGCCCCATTAGGGGGAGAATAGGGAAGTCTGAGCAAGAAGTTTTTTGCGTAGGCGCGGGCCCACCACTGTACCGGGGAGATTTTGCACAGCCACTCAAGGTTTGGGGAAGGCGCAAAGTGTCAAGGAACCGGGAGCCAGGAGACCTGCCTATATCGTTAATTGAATGTCTTCGTGGAAAAGAAGGCTTTTTGAGTAGGATACTCAGAGAGTCTTTTTTATTTGGAATTTTGGAGGTTTATATGAGCCTTTTAGAAGAAATAGTTCGGCAAATTAGCTTGCCTGACAGGAAAGTTGCGGACAAAGTGCGGGCACAGTTTGACACTCGCTTAGGGCGCTTAGGAGAAATGGTCGCGCGCTATGCGGGTATTAGAAACAGTATTCTACCTGAAGTGCCGCATAACTTAGTAGTAATTACTTCAGCTGACCATGGTGTGGCCAAAAGAGGCATAAGCGCATATCCCATTGAAACAACGCTGCATATGACCGCCAATTATTTAACTTCGCGCGGCGGTACAGCTAACGCCTTTGCTAATTATTGCAAAGCTGACCTGATTGTTGTTGATATGGGCGTAGCCGGGGATTTATCTCATATTCCTGGGCTGTGGCATAAAAAGATTGCCTATGGAACAAATGACTTTACAAAAGGGCCGGCCATGAGCCGGGCACAGGCTGTAGCGGCGGTTGAGACAGGCATTGAAATAGTAAGACAAAAAGTTAAGGAAGGTTATAATTCCTTTAGTCTTGGTGAAATGGGTATTGGTAATACTACGTCAAGTGCGGCCATTGCCTGCGTTTTTACAGGTTTGACGCCACAATTGGCTACAGGTCGCGGCACAGGCATTTCCGATAGTCGCATGCAGGTCAAAATTAACGTTGTCAGAGAAGCACTGCTTCGAAATACCCCAGATTCCAAGGATGGGCTTGACGTTCTTTCCAAGGTGGGGGGCTTTGAGCTGGGGGCGCTTGCCGGAATAATTATCGGGGCAGCTAAAGAAAACTGTGCAGTTATGTTGGATGGATTAAATACTACGGCCGCGGCGCTTATTGCTTATGCTATTTGCCCTAAAACTAAGGAATATCTGTTTGCTTCTCATTTATCAGGGGAACCTGCTCATAAAGCGGCTCTCCAAATACTAGGCTTAACGCCGTGTGTGTATATGGGGATTAGGTTAGGTGAGGCAATTGGGGCTTCGGTTGTTGTTGATATGCTTACTGCATCCGTAAAGCTGCTGCATAAAAATCAGACAAAGGCGGGGGTTCTTTATGATTGAAAAAATTATAGCTGCTATTTCGCCTTTGGATAATACTGCTATGGCAGCATGTCAGGAGCGCATTGATAATTTGACTAAGCCGCTCAGCAGCCTGCAAGGGTTTGAAGAACTTGCAGTACAGCTTGCCGGTATTACCGGCAAGCAAAGGCCGAGGGAATTTAAGGCAGGTCTTGTGCTTATGGCTGGTGATGAGGGCGTGGAACTAGAAGAGGGCTGTAGTGGGGCTAGTGACCTGGTGCGGGATTTTTGTCAGGGTAATTGCCCAATTGGCGTTTTGGCTGAACATGTTGCGGCAGATGTAATGCTTGTGGATATCGGCGTGGCTGCTGATCTATCAGCCTTGCCTATTGAGCATAAAAAAGTTGCCTATGGTACGAAAAATTTTACCAAAGGGGCGGCCATGAGTTATGAGGAGGCAAGAAGTGCAGCTATGGCAGGGATTAACATTGCACGAGAGGCATCTCTAAAGGGGTACTCAGTATTAGGCATTGGCGGACTGAGGGCAGATGAGTCGCTGGCCAGTTTAGCGGTTATTGCTAAGTACAGTGAAAAATCTATTAAAGCATTGCTGGGCTTAGATACTAATAATAGTCCTTCTTTGCGGAAGAAGGCAAAAATGCTGGAAGCAGTACTTGAAGTCAATGCCGCTAGGGCTGCTGATCCATTCGATATATTAAGTAAGGTCGGCAATTTTGAAATGGCCGGACTTGTCGGTGTTATTTTAGGCGCGGCGGCTAATAAAACAGCAATAGTGCTTGATGGACTGTTAGCCTCAGCCGCCGCACTAATTGCTGCTCACTTAGCAGCAAATGCAAGGTTATATCTAATCGGGTCGCACCGTTTACCCGGCTCGGCCCATAGTGAAGCTCTCAAAGCACTGAATTTAAATGCATCGTTAGAGCTTGATTTAACGTTAGGACAAGGCATGGGAGCAGCTTTCGGGATTTCATTGCTTCGAGCATCGCTGCATATGTTAAATGATATGAAAACCTTTAGTGAGGCTAAAGTGGCGGTGGCTGAGGATGGACCAGGCGCTAAGAAGCAAAAGGTATAAAAAAAGGACCCGTGAGGGTCCTTTTTAGCAATAATTTATTACAAGCAAAGTTCACTTTTTACTAATTTTACAAACGGTTCTACTAATTCAGGATCAAATTGGGAACCTGCAAATCTTTGCAATTCCTTTAGCGCATGCTCGTAAGGCAGAGCTTTGCGGTAGGGCCGGTCATTGGTCATGGCATCAAAAGCATCAATAATGCTCAGCATACGGCAAGGCAGCGGTATATCCTGGCCGGAAAGACCGAAAGGATAACCCTCACCGTTCCACCATTCATGATGACGGAATATCCAATTGGCGATAGGCACTAAATCAGGGGCTGATTTTGCGATATTATAGCCTATTTCAGAGTGCTGACGCATGACAGTAAATTCCTCATCAGTCAGCTTAGCTGGTTTGAATAAAATCTGATCGGGTATGCCTACCTTGCCAATATCATGAAACTGGGAAAAGAGGAGTAAGTCAGCTATTTGCTGCCCGGGTATGCCTAAGGCGGTAGCAAAGCTTTCCATCAGGCTTTGCAAGCGGTCGCCATGTCCTTCGGTTATAAAGTCGCGCGCCTCTAAGGCTTTTAGCAGGGCTTGTACAATTGCACTGCGTGTGCTTTTTTGCCGATGCAGTTTTTCACGGTACATGGTATTGTCGGCTTCAGTCAGCAGACTATCCATGTCAAAGGGCGGGTGGTGACTTGCGGAAAGTCCTATGGAAAGACTAATCGGAATCGTGGAATTTTCAATATTATAGCGCTCAATTTGACTCTTAATGTTTTGGCACAATTCATCAATATGTTCTAGTGAAGCGGGGGATAATAATACGGCAAATTCATCGCCGCCGATGCGGGCAATGACATCGGTTTTAGAAAAAGTGCTTTTTAATATTGCACCAACGGTGATGAGCATATTATCGCCTGTAGTATTTCCCAGTGAATCATTAATAAATTTAAGCCCGTCTATATCACAGACCAGAAATCCTACGGCAGGGTAACTTGCGCCAAACCGCGGCATTTCATTTTTAAAAAAGGCGCGGTTGTAAAGACCGGTGAGGGCATCGCATAAGCTTAATTGCGCTACATGTTTTTCCATGAGAACTTTTTCAGTCATATCGCGTATGATGGCTAGTACTTCTTCCGCTTTGCCGCTTTTCATAATCCGGGTTTCATAATAGTTAATTTGGGCGCCAACTGAAGCCTGACTTTCAAACACCTGGATTACATTTGCTTTTAAGGCTTCTTTAGTATAATGCAGTACTTGTGTTGCGAGGTCAGACGGAATAAGATCTGTAATGTTTTTCCCTATAGAATTTCGGGAAAGAAATAAAAGATGCTGGCTGTTTCCTCTAAAATCGAGAATAATCCCTTGGTGATTTAAAATAACAAGGTTGTCTGGCAGGGCATTAATAAGCTGCTGATTATTTTCTTCGGCAAAACGCAGGGCCTTTTCAGTTTGCCGCCGTTCACAAATTTCTTTTTTGTAGGATGTAATAAGCGCTGCATTATCTAGGGCAACAGCTGCCATTTCAGCTAAACGGCATAATACATCAATTTCCTGCTGGGTAAATTTGCGTAAGGGATCATCTAGCGCTACCCCAAAGGTGCCAATTACCTGCTTATCAATTTTTAAGGGAACTTGTATAATACTATGCAGGTTGTCGAAAAAAGGATGAGGCAACCTGTTTTCCCAAGTACTATAATTATCAATAACCATTAGTTTACCGGTATCAAATATTTTTCCTACCAAACCGTCGGTGCATTTGGTTTTTCGCCCGATATCCTTGGCGTAAATTCCCTGACCAATTTTTCTTTCAAAGAGACCGCTTTCCTCATCAATTAAATAGATAAAACCATGCTCGGTATTAACGAGCTTAGTGGCACTGTCAACAACCATCTTGAGCGTATCATTGAGGTCTAGGCGATTCATGAGGCTAAGCGAGATATCATGCAGGGAATTTAGAATTTGATTTTGGTGGTGGATTTTTCCTTCATTAATAAATAATTCATCAAATTGCTGGCGCAATTCTTCTTCTGAAGCTTGCAGTTCTTCATGCATGGCGGTAAGATTGGCATTTTGATCCTGAAGTTGTTTTTGTGAATCAAGCAAAGTAGTATGCAGGCTGGCATTGACAATGGCGAGAGAAGCAAGCTCAGCAAACTGCTGCAAAAATTGCAGGTCTGTCAAAGAAAAATTATAAGTTTTGTCTGCATAACCAAAACAAATGACACCAATGGTCTTGGTATCTGATTTCAGCGGCATGGCTGCGCCGCCTTTAAATGTGGAAAAATCCTGACTTAGCAGGCGACCAGGCCAAGTTTCATAATCAGCAATGATCAGCGGTGCGCCGGTCTCTGCTACTTTACCAATCAACCCTTCACCCAATTTAAAGGGATAGTCAGCTAAAGTTTCGTAGAGGCCAAGGCCGGCGACTCTTTGTAGGCTTTGTTCATGCAAGAGGCCAATATAGGCATTGCCTGTATTAAATAAAGCAGAGGTGTGCTTGAGCAGTTTTGTGAACAGTGTGGGTAAATCAAATTGGTTTAATAGCTCTAAGCTCATTTGATGCAAGGATTCTAAAAACTGCTGGTATTTTTCCTTTTCCAAATAAACGAGACGTTCGGAGATGTCGCGCACGATTACCAACAAAAACTGCTCACCATTTTGCCAAAAATCGCGAATCATGGTTTCAACATGCAGGCGTACTCCGTCTTTGCGAATATTGCAGCCGATAAACGACTGGCCGGCAGAAGCCCCTTCTGTTTGCAATATTTTCTTAGTCTCTTGATACATGTTAGGTGGTAATAGATCAGATGCGTTCATCTGCAGCAATTCCTGACGGGTATATTGGAGAAGCTGGCAAGCGGCCGAGTTTACGTCAACGATATGTCCATCAAGCTTTTCTACGAAAATGGCATCATTGGCAGACTCAAATAAATTGAGATAATAATCGCAGTTATGCGCTTGTAAAATATTTTGCGATTCCGTGTTCTGGTTCATTTTCGCGCTCCTTGTGTAATATATGTAAAAAACAAGTGGTATTTTTAGAATTGTTTGTTTTTTGTTTTATTCTACATAAAAGAACAATAACCTTGTAATTAATGAACATAATTAAAAATATTATAATTATTATGCTATAATTTGATGCAATTATTATTAAGGAGGTGCTGTTATAAAATTATTGAACTGCACAGCAAGGGATAATATTATATAATGAAGAGTGCAATGAGTAAACGGAAAAGTAGGAGCGAATGTCGGAATGAAGATTGGCAATATACAATTAGCAAATAATGTAGTGCTTGCCCCAATGGCAGGGGTGACTGATTTGGCTTTTCGGCTGCTTGTCAAGGAAATGGGCTGCGGCCTTGTTTATTCTGAGATGGTCAGTAATAAGGGATTATTATATAAAAACGCCAATACGGCTGATTTACTGGCAACCGATCCACGGGAACGACCAGCCGCTATGCAGATTTTTGGCAGTGACCCGGCTTGTATGGCAGAGGCTGCCCAAATGGTTGCGGCAGCTGGCGCTGATATTATTGATATCAATATGGGCTGCCCTACGCCCAAGATAGTAAGAAATGGGGATGGCTCAGCACTGATGCAAAAGCCAGAGCTTGCGTACCGTATTATGCAGAAGGTTGCCGAGGCGGTAGACGTTCCGGTTACTGTCAAGTTTCGGAGCGGCTGGGATGAGACTTCTATAAATGCGGTG
>JAJFUN010000057.1 GCA_021372375.1 Pelosinus sp.
CAAGCAAGCAGGTATAGCCGGCAGTCTGCTGCCATTGAGCAAAATAATGATGAGCACGGAATTGTGTGGCCGGTAGCTCTTGCGCCGTATCATGCGGTAGTTGTGCCGATCAGCATAAAAGATGAAGCCCAAAAAGAGCTTGCTGAAAAGGTTTATGCGGCGCTTAACAGTATTGGCGTTGAAGTCGTACTGGATGACAGAAACGAACGGCCTGGCGTTAAATTTAAAGATGCTGATTTAATCGGTTATCCGCTCAAAATTACCATTGGACCGAAAGCTGTTAATGAAGACAGCATTGAAGTCAAGGTCAGAAAAACCGCCGAGGTATTTTATTTCAGTCAAGCGGATTATCAAGAGAAGGTTAAAGAACTATTAGAAAACCTCCAATAGTGTTAAGACTGGCTGCCAAGAATTATCTTGGCAGTCTTTTTCATATGTTTTGTTTTAAAAAAAGCCGTATGGGACAACTGGGGGAGAGGAATAGGATATAACGACATAATATACCTGTCAATCGTCATTTATATACTATATGGTTTATGTTAAAATAGAAGTATTGTATTTTAGATTGGGAGCGGTCATAAGTGAACATGTACTCTATAGTACCGGACAATTGTAAAAAATTCTTGGCGTTTGCCGAGCAGCTGCCGCTGGCGGCTGAATATAAAGAAGTGCTCGAAAAGAGCAAGGTCACGAAGATTCAGGTCGATACACAAAATAATTCCTGGAACGTATTTATCGATGTCCCGGTCCGCTTACCGCAAGGCGTATTATTAACATTAGGCAAAAGTCTTTGTGATAACTGCGGTCTTCAAAAAGTACATTTTTCGCAGACTGTTAAAGATTTGGCAGTCTACTTAAAAACCAATTGGCCAGGGTTTGTTGAGCATGTGGCGAAGAATGTCCAGGCCGTTCGTTTTGTTTTGAATAATGCCGAGCGGTCATTTCAACATAATAAATTGAGTATTAATCTGGTAGGCGAATTGGCCGGGGAAATGATTACTGAGCATGGCATTGCTGAAAATATGCGTAATTTTATCAAGGAGGAATTCGGCGCAGCGTGCGCGGTGGAATTTACGACAGCTCCGCAAGAGGTCGCCGCCTGTTTGGCTGAAGACCTGATTACGCCTGAATATCTGGAAGCTGTCAGTGAAAGCAGTAGGCCCCGCGAGGACAAGGCCAAGGATAATCCGGTTATTTATGGACGTAATATTAAAGATGAGCCGCAAGCTATTAGAAATGTACGGGAGGAAGCCCGTAATGTGGTGTTTGAAGGCGATATCGCGGCATATGATACCCGCGAACTAAAGTCAGGCCGGTTTTTACTGACCTTTGATTTGAGTGATGCCACCGACGGCATTAGCGCCAAAATATTCTTTGATGAACAGGAAAAGTTCAATAAAGTGGCAGGCGCCCTGCAGCAAGGCATGCGGATTAAAGTAAAAGGCATGGTGCAGTTTGATAAATTTTCTAAAGACCTGGTGCTATTTGTTGACAGCATTTGCCGTGGGGAAAAGTCAGAGCGGATGGATATGGCGGAAAAACCGCGGATTGAACTCCATGCTCATACCCGGATGAGTACCATGGATGCAGTGGTGTCTGTTAAAAATCTTGTAAATACGGCGGCTAAGTGGCATCATCCGGCTATTGCCATTACCGATCATGGGGTTGTGCAGGCATTTCCAGAAGCACATGATGTGGCCGCCAAAGCAGGCATCAAAGTTATCTATGGCATGGAAGGGTATTTATTTGAACATGATATCAAAAGCGCTAACCATATTGTCATTTTAGCCAAAAATCCAGTGGGGCTCAGAAACTTGTACCGTTTAGTGTCGTTATCACATTTAAAATATTTTCATCGCACCCCGCGTCTTCCACGGCAAATACTTTCGGAGTATCGGGAGGGACTGATTTTTGGTTCAGCTTGTGAGGCAGGGGAACTTATTCGGGCCATTATCAGCGGGGCAGCCGATGATGAGCTGCTCCGGATTGCCTCCTTTTACGATTATTTAGAAATACAGCCAATTGGTAATAATGGCTTCTTGCTTAGAGAGGGTAAAGTACCAAATGAAGAAGCGCTGCGTGACATTAACCGTAAGGTCTGTGAAATCGGCGACAAGCTGGGTAAGCTGGTTGTGGCCACAGGCGATGTGCATTTTCTCAATCCAGAAGATGAGGTGTACCGCCGGATTTTGATGGCTGGCAAGGGCTTTACCGATGCGGATAATCAGCCGCCGCTCTTTTTTCATACAACAGATGAAATGCTTCAGGAATTTAGCTATTTAGGTAGTGACAAGGCGTTTGAGCTGGTCGTAACCAATCCGGGAAAAATTACCGAACTGGTCGAAGAATTCAAGCCTATTCCTGATGAACTCTATTCACCGCAAATTCCCGGCGCGGAAGAAGCCATCAGCTCCATGTCTTATAACAGCGCCGAAGAACTATATGGCAGTCCGCTGCCGGATATTGTGGCCGACCGCCTCAAACTAGAATTAGATTCGATTATTAATCATGGGTTTGCTGTACTCTATCTGATTGCGCATAAGCTTGTTAAGAAATCGCTTGATGATGGCTATCTAGTTGGCTCCCGGGGGTCTGTAGGCTCTTCGTTTGTCGCGACCATGACTAATATTACAGAAGTAAATCCGCTGCCGCCGCATTGGCGCTGCCCACAGTGCAAGCACAGTGAATTTATTACTGATGGCAGTATCGGGGGCGGTTTTGACCTTGCTGATAAAGACTGTCCCGAATGCCATACTCAAATGGAGAAGGACGGGCATGATATTCCCTTTGCGGTATTTATGGGCTTTCATGGCGACAAAGTACCTGATATTGATTTAAACTTTTCCGGTGTTTATCAGCCGGTAGCCCATAAATATACCGAGGAGCTATTTGGCCGTGATAATGTTTTTCGGGCTGGAACTATTGGCACAATTGCTGATAAAACAGCGTATGGCTATGTAAAAAATTACTTTACCGAGAAAAATATAGATGTGCGCGATGCCTATATTAATTCGGTTATTGCCGGGTGTACAGGGGTAAAGCGGACAACAGGCCAGCATCCGGCGGGGATTATGGTTGTACCGCGTGATATGGATGTGCACTATTTTACGCCAATTCAACATCCGGCTGATGATATGAAGTCTGGTATTATCACAACGCATTTTGATTATCATTCTATCAGCAGTCGATTAGTTAAGCTTGATATTCTGGGCCATGACGATCCGACTGTAATTAAAATGCTGGAGGATTTAACCGGTCGCGACCCTAAGACCATTCCGTTTGATGATCAAGAAACGCTAAGCCTGTTTTCTTCGACCAAAGCTATCGATGTTAATCCTGATGATTTGGGTAGCACGGTCGCAACTTATGGGATTCCGGAGTATGGTACCAAATTTGTGCGGCAAATGCTTGTGGATACTACGCCAAAGACTTTTAGTGAACTTGTTCGTATCAGTGGATTTTCCCATGGTACAGATGTGTGGCTGAATAACGCTCAGGATCTTATCAGAGAGGGAAAGGCCAAACTGTCTGAGGCTATATCGGCACGTGATGATATAATGATGTATTTAATCCATAAAGGGGTAGAACCTGTTACTGCCTTTAAGATTATGGAAAATGTGCGTAAGGGTAAAGGGGTAAAGCCGGACGAGGTAGAAAAAATGAAGGCCAAGAATGTGCCTGACTGGTATGTGGAGTCCTGTCAGAAGATTAAATACATGTTCCCGAAAGCGCATGCCGTGGCCTATGTTATGATGGCTTTTCGCATCGCTTATTGCAAGGTGCATTACCCGCTGGCTTTTTATGCAGCGTATTTTACCGTGCGCGCGACCGACTTTGATGCTGAATTGATTGTCCAAGGGCAGGCGGTTGTTAAAGCACAGCTTAAAGAATTTGAGCAGCGAGGCAATAATCTGTCGGTCAAGGAAAAAAGCTTGCAGACCATCTTGGAAATAGCGCTGGAAATGTATTTGAGGGGCTTTACCTTCCAGCACGTAGATTTGTATAAATCAGCCGCCACTGACTTTATTATTGAAGGTAGCAGCCTCTTGCCGCCGCTGGCTGGCCTACAGGGTCTTGGCGATAACGCGGCGAAAAGTATTGTTGAGGCAAGGGAAGAAAAGCCGTTTGCTACGCAAGAGGATATCAAAGTACGGGCACGGGCTACGAAAACGGTTATTGATATTCTCAAGCAGCACGGCTGCCTAGATGATTTGCCGGAAACAGCGCAGATTATGTTGTTTGCGTAAGAAGAATTCACATTTTCCCCAGCTGCTGTTGTAAAAGTAGTATACAAGTGCTATAATGATTAAGGTATAAAATATCTTGTCTATCAAGAGTGGGTCATAAGCCCACTCTTTAATCTTATTTATTGTGTTTTTACGTTACTATATAGAGTATAACTACCTGCAAAAAAAGGCAACAATAATATAAGAAGCATGTATAAGGAGGTGCGGTATGGCTAGAGAACAGATTGAAGAATTGGTAGAAAAGCTGGCAAATGATATTATTGCTGAGACTGCTTTGGAATTGGTTGATGTCGAGTACATAAAAGAGCGGGAATGGTATCTTAGGGTTTTTCTTGATAAAGAGGGCGGTATGGATATTGAAGACTGTCAATGGGTCAGCGAACGTTTGGAGGCTAAACTTGATGAGCTTGATCCTATTTCGGACAGCTATTATTTAGAGGTGTCTTCGCCGGGGCTTGATAGGCCTTTAAAGAAGGAACGGGATTTTGTCCGCCATGCAGGAGATAAGGTAGAACTGCATACATTTGCGCCGCTTGACGGAAAAAAAGATTTTGTTGGCGTGCTTAAGGGCTTGGTTGATAATGAAATTCAGGTAGATATTGACGGGAATGAACTAAGCATTCCGCGGGAAAAGGTAGCACAAATCCGTTTATATTTGGAATTTTAGCCATCTTATATAGATGTGCTTTTTTATAAACTTAGAAAGTACAACATTTCGCCTTGATAATTTATAGTTTACTTTTTTACAGAGCCGAAACGTTACTTGCTTTCTTGTTATTTTAAAAACGCCTAGCGTTTAATTTATAAGGGAATGCTTTTTTAGTAGAACCCGCTGTAAAATTGAATAGGGGGAATTGGAATGAACGCGGAATTTATGCAGGCCTTTGAGCAACTAGCCAAAGAAAAAGGCATTGCACCGGAAATTGTATTTGATGCGGTGGAGGCAGCTTTGATTTCAGCTTATAAACGTAACTTTGGCTCTGCACAAAATGTACGGGTGTCACTAGACCGAGCTACCGGTGAAATTCATGTATATGCCCGGAAAAATGTGGTAGAAGAAGTCCAGGATTCACGTCTTGAATTGTCGCTGGCCGAAGCTAAGGCGGTTGACCTTCGCTATGAACTTGATGATATTGTAGAAAATGAAGTTACACCAAGGGACTTTGGCCGTATTGCGGCCCAAACGGCTAAACAGGTAGTTGTACAGCGTATCAGAGAAGCTGAACGCGGTATTATTTATGAGGAGTTTTCCAATCGTGAGAGCGATATTTTGACAGGTATTGTTCAGCGTATCGAACAAAAAAATGTATTCATTGATTTGGGGAAAGCCGAAGCTATTTTGGCGCCATCCGAACAAATTTCTATAGAAAGTTATAAGCATGGCGACCGTATTAAATCGTATATTATTGAAGTAAAGAAGACTACCAAGGGACCGCAGATTTTAGTATCACGTACCCATCCGGGGTTATTAAAACGCTTATTTGAGCTCGAAGTGCCGGAAATTCATGACGGCGTTGTAGAAATCAAATCAGTAGCACGTGAGCCGGGTCTTCGTTCCAAGATTGCTGTATACTCACGGGACGAAAACGTTGACCCGGTAGGCGCCTGTGTAGGGCATAAAGGCATGCGGGTACAGACGATAGTCAATGAGCTGCGCGGCGAAAAAATTGATATTGTAAAATGGGATACAGATCCTGCACAATATATTTCTAATGCGCTAAGTCCGGCTAAGGTAGTATCAGTGGTGGTCAATGAAGCCGAAAAAGTATCCAAAGTGGTTGTACCGGATTATCAGTTATCCTTGGCAATTGGCAAGGAAGGACAAAATGCCCGGTTGGCTGCTAAATTGACTGGCTGGAAAATTGATATAAAGAGCGAATCTCAGGCACAGGCTAGTGAAGAATAGGCGAGAGGAGCTAGGAAAATGCAGAAAAAGACTCCTCAGCGCATGTGTGTGGGCTGTCAGCAAATGAAAAATAAAAAAGAGCTGCTGCGTGTTGTGCGGACACCGGAAGCTCAAATCGTTTGGGATGCAACCGGGAAGAAAGCCGGACGAGGAGCTTATCTTTGTAAAGAAGAAGCTTGTTTAACCAAGGCTTTTAAGGAGAAACGGCTGGAAAGGGCTTTGAAGCAAGCTGTAGAGCCAGCTATTTATGAAGCACTCAGACAAGGTATTGATAAAACATGAATAAAATTATTTCGTTACTGGGCCTTGCGCAAAAGGCCGGAAAACTTTCTTCGGGTGAAGTGGCGGTGGAGAAGGCTGTTAAAACAGGCAAGGCTAAGCTCTTGTTAATTGCCGCTGATTCTTCGGAAGCTACGAAAAAAGGCTATAAGGATATGGCAGCATATTATCAGGTGCCGCTTTACGAAACTTTGTCAAAACAAGAGCTCGGTGAATGTATTGGTAAAGTACAAAGAGCAGCTGTAGCGGTAGTAGATGCAGGATTTTCTAAAGCGTTGATAAGGCTTTTGTCAGATTGATAAAGCTTGGCTGTTTAGGGAGAGCAAGAAAATTGGGGGTGGATCAATGTCCAAATATAGAGTATATGAGTTAGCAAAGGAATTTGAGACGACAAGTAAAGTGATTATAGATATTTTATCGCGTAACAATATAGCGGCAAAGAACCATATGAGCAGTGTGGAGGAAGATGGGAAAAACATTATTCAGCATACGTTTGCGCGGAAATCAGAACAAAGTGTGAAACCGCAAGCGGCTGCTGCGGCGCCTAAGGCGCCGCAAAGGCCGCCGGTTCGGGAAGGCGTGCAGCCTTCTGGTAATCAGTCGCGAAGTCATAATCCCAACAATAACCAAATTAGTCATGAGCGCCAAGGCCAAAGTGCCAATCGGCCGCCGCAGCACCGTCCTTATAATAACCAGGGAAATAACAATATGATGCAGCGTCCGCAAGCCGGATCAAATCAGTCCCCTGGCGGCGGCGCTCCAAGGCCAAATCAGCAACGGACCAATCAGCCGTATAATCAAGCACGTCAGACGCAAAATAATCCGCAGGCGCGCAGTAATAATAATAGCGGCGGTCAAAGACCGGCTGGGGCACAGCAAGGTCAAAGACCATTTGGAACGCAGCAGAGCCAAAGACCAAACGGAACACAGCAAGGTCAAAGGCCAAACGGGGCACAGCAGGGACAAAGACCAAATGGAACACAGCAAGGCCAACAAAGGTCACAGGGTAATTTTAACGGCAATGGGAAAAGGCCGTATCAGCAAGGTTCGAATCGCTATTCACAAAACCGCAATCACAATCACCAGAGACGCCAAAATATTCCGGCTCCTGTAAAACAGGAAATGCCAAAACCAAAGTCTGTTAGAATGGGTGAATCAATTACTGTTAAAGATTTGGCCATGAAAATGGCGCGTGAAGTCAGCGAAATCATTAAAAAATTAATGACGCTGGGCATCATGGTGACTATTAATCAGGAAATTGATTTTGATACAGCGACACTATTAGCTGCTGAATTTGAGGTTACGGTTGATGCGTTGCCGCCAGAAGAAGATCCCACGGAAATCCCGGAAATTGAAGATGATGAACAGAGCTTGGTGCTAAGGCCGCCGGTAGTTACGGTTATGGGCCATGTTGATCATGGTAAAACATCACTCCTTGATTCAATCCGCAAGACTCGTGTTACCGCACATGAAGCCGGCGGGATCACGCAGCATATTGGCGCTTATCAGGTAATGTGCAAGGGCAAAAGAATTGTCTTTCTGGATACCCCAGGGCATGAGGCTTTTACTGCCATGCGGGCTAGAGGGGCTCAGATCACGGATATTGCCATTTTGGTTGTAGCGGCAGATGACGGGGTTATGCCTCAAACTATTGAAGCAATCAATCATGCTAAATCGGCTAAAGTGCCGATTATCGTGGCCATCAATAAAATGGACCGCGAGGGTGCTAATCCAGAGCGGGTTAAACAGCAATTGGCCGAACATGGTCTCATTCCGGAAGATTGGGGCGGCGATACTATCATGGTACCCGTGTCCGCACACCAAAAAACCGGGATTGACGATCTACTCGAAATGATTTTGCTTGTTGCCGAAATGCAGGAAATTAAGGCTAATCCTAATCGCGCTGCCTATGGCATCATCATCGAGGCTAAGCTTGATAAGGGCCGTGGTACAGTAGCTACCATTTTAGTACAAAAGGGTACACTTAGAATTGGTGATTCCATTATTGCTGGCACTGCTTATGGTAAAGTGCGCGCCATGGTCAATGACCGTGGTGAAAAGGTGAAAAAAGCTGAACCATCGACGCCGGTAGAAGTACTGGGGTTAGCCGACGTGCCTGAGGCTGGCGATATTATGGTGGCGGTTGAAGAAAAAGTAGCGCGGGCAGTGGCTGAAAAGCGGATTGCCAAGAAGCGTACGGAAGAAATGCAGCAGTCACAAAAAGTATCTTTGGACGATTTGTTCAAACAAATTCAAGATGGCAATATCAAAGATTTAAATATCGTAATCAAAGGCGATGTTCAAGGTTCAGTCGAAGCACTCAAACAGTCGTTACTCGCTTTGAATGATGAGTCTACTGAAGTTCGGGTAAATATCGTGCATGCTGCTGCTGGTGCTATTAATGAATCTGATGTTATGTTAGCTTCGGCCTCTAATGCACTTATGATTGGGTTTAATGTCCGTCCAGACGGCAATGCCCGCAAAGCAGCGGAAACTGAAAAAATTGATCTTAGAACTTACCGAGTTATCTATGATGCCATCAATGATGTGGAAGCTGCCATGAAGGGGATGCTGGCGCCGGAGTTCAAAGAAGTGGTGCTGGGTCGTCTTGAGGTTCGCCAGGTGATTTCTGTACCAAAGACAGTGGTCGCCGGTTCGTATGTGCTTGAAGGAAAAATTACCAATGCTTCTAAACTGCGAATTTTGCGCGAAAACATTGTAATTCATGAGGGCGAAGTAGAAGCACTGAAGCGGTTTAAAGATGATGTAAAAGAAGTGGCCGCTGGCTATGAATGCGGCGTTTCTATTGAAAAATATCGGGATATAAAAGAAGGCGACATTCTTGAAGCTTTCATCATGGAAGAAGTAAAACCAAATAGTTTGTAAGAGCGGAGGATGAGCATGGGACAGCTCCGAGTAGAAAAAGTACAAGAATTTATTAAACAAGAAGTAAGTAAAATAATCCTAAGCGATCTAAAAGATCCGCGTATTGGTTTTGTTACGGTTACGCAGGTGGAAGCCACTGGTGACCTTCGCAGCGCTAAAATTTACGTCAGCCTCATGGGCAGTGAAGAACAAAAGGCCGATTCTCTCAAAGGACTCCAAAAAGCGCTTGGCTTTATTCGCAGCGAGATTGGCAAACGTATTCGACTTAGGTTTACGCCTGAATTATCTATTTGCCTGGATCAGTCCTTGGATTATAGCACGCGCATTCAAGAACTGCTCTTAAAGATTAAGCAGGAAGAGAGTGAATAGCAGATGGAAGTGTCACTCAAGCGCGCGGCTGAGATTTTAGCAAAAGCCAATAATATTATTGTGACAGGCCATATTTATCCGGATGGAGACTCATTGGGCTCCATCCTGGCTTTGTCTGAGGCTTTGGCTTCTTTTAATAAAAAGGTGCAAATGTATATTGATGATGATATACCATTGGTATATCATTTTTTGAAAGGTGCGGAAAATGTACAAAAACCGGAAGGTAAGGTTCAGGCTGATCTGCTTGTTGTCCTTGATGCTAGTGATGATGAACGGATAGGCAAAGTAAAGAGTATCACCGATGCACCTATTTTAAATATCGACCATCATATTTCCAATATAAAGTTTGCTGATTACTGGTATTTAGATACTAAGGCTGCAGCTACCGGTGAAATTATTATGGCGCTGCTCAATATAATGCACGCGAAGATTACGCCGGATATAGCGGCGGCACTGTATACAGCCATTGCTACCGACTGCGGTTTTTTTCGCTATGCCAATACTACTGCTAATACTATGACGCAGGCTGCTAGGTTAATTGAGCATGGCGCAAAGCCTAATATTATTGCTGAGACTTTAGAAACCAAGCCGCTTAATACCATTTTGGCTTTAAAGGAAGTACTTGATTCTCTGGAATTTTATGATGACGGTAAAGTAGCAACTATTACCTTGTTGCCTGAATTAATAGAAGCCACCTCGACTACCGAAGGCTTTATCAATTACCCTCGCAATATCGAGGGCGTAGAGGTGGCCGTTATGTTTAAAGTCGTGGAGGAAGGCAGTGTCCGTATTAGTATGCGCTCAAAAGAAGTAGATGTAAGTAAGATTGCGCTGCAGTTTGGCGGCGGCGGTCATAAAAGGGCAGCAGGCTGTACTATGCCAGGGGATATTAAAGCGGTAAAGGATCAATTACTTTCAGCCATACATAGGCATGTAAATTCTGGTCAAATGAGGTTTGAGCAATGACGGCGGGAATTGTAAATGTTGTAAAGCCGCCAGGGATGACTTCTCATGATGTGGTATCCTTTATTCGGCGAACCTACGGACTAAAAAAGGTAGGCCATGCCGGTACACTTGATCCTGCGGCCGCCGGGGTTTTGCCCGTCTTTTTAGGTAAAGCCACAAGGCTGATTGAATATGCCATGCAGGAAGATAAAAGTTATCGCGTAGAACTTACGCTAGGCTATGAGACGGATACCGGCGATGATACGGGAAAAACGCTCAGCAGAGCCCCTTTTGTGATGCCGGCGCGCGAGAAAATTGAAGGTGCGCTGGCTTCTTTTGTCGGGACAACTGAGCAAGTACCGCCGATGTATTCGGCAATTAAGGTAGACGGCCAAAAATTATACGAATTAGCCAGAGCCGGGGTAGATGTTGAAGTAAAACCCAGGCACATTACGATTTATGAGATTAAGCTACTAAAAGTATCGGCGGAAGGCTTTTTATTTGATGTTGTGTGCTCGAAAGGCACTTATATTCGTTCTTTATGTATTGATATTGGTAAGAAGCTAGGCATTTTGGCGGTAATGTCATTTTTAGTGCGAACAAGGGCTGGTCAATTTGCTTTAGCGGAAGCACACACATTAGAAGAAATTGCCGCGCAAAAAGAAGACTTGTTATTACCGCTTGATTCGGTTCTTGGTCAGATGCCAAGTTTGACTTTGACAGACGATCAGGCCAACCGGTTTTGCTGTGGGCAAAATATTTCGTGCCAAGCGTCAGCGGGGATGTATCGTGTGTATAATTCTAAGCAGGAGTTAATCGGCATTGGGGAAGTAGCAGCACCTTTACTGCTCACGCCGATAAAAGTACTCATGTAAATATTTAATTGATGATGAGGAGAAAGGTATGAAAATATTCACGCAAATAACTAACCTAGCCCAGCAGTTTCCGAACATTGCTGTAGCGCTGGGAACTTTTGACGGCGTGCATATAGGACATCAGGAGGTTATTGGCAAAGCGGTGGCTTTTGCTAAAAAATCAGCAGGGACAAGTGTGGTCTTCACTTTTTCTAATCATCCTTTATCAGCTATTGCGCCGGAGTATTGTCCGCTGCAGCTTATGTCGCTGGAAAGTAGAGCAAATGTATTGGAGAAAATTGGAGTAGACGTACTGTTGACAATTCCGTTCACGAAAGAATTTTTGCAGCTGTCCCCAGATGAATTTATTACGCTGTTGCTAAACGAACTTGCGCCTAAACTGGTGGTTGTAGGCCCCAATTATTCTTTTGGCAATAAGAGCGCCGGTACGCCGGAAATGCTGAAGCAGGCAGGCCTCAGGCACGGTTTCGAGGTCGAAGTAGAACCTGTTGTTACGCTGAATGGGGTTGTTGTCAGCAGTACCTATATTCGGCAGCTGATTACCGAGGGCAAGGTCAATGAAGCTGAAAAATTCCTGGGCAGACTTGTAAGCCTCTCAGGCACGGTTGTGCCTGGTGAGCAGCGGGGGCGGAAAATTGGTTTTCCTACGGCCAATATTGAGCTTCAGACAAACCTTGCGGTACCTCAAGATGGAGTATATGCTGTACGCGTACGAATCGGTGCTGCGGTGCACTACGGCGTAGCTAATATTGGTGTCAATCCAACATTTTCGGGTAGAAAGCGCCGTATGGAAGTGCATATTATGAATTTTTCCGGCAACCTGTATCAGGAGACGCTTGAGGTCGAGTTCCTGGCATATTTACGCCTTGAACAGTCTTTTGATAGTGTCGAATCGCTAAAAAACCAGATTGCCCGGGATGTAAAAGCGGCACAGCAGTATTTTACAATCTAAATTTGTTGCAATTATGGAGCCTTTGTGGTAAAATACTCCTTGTGTATAAAGGCTGCTATGCTTTTTATTCACATGAACCATGGCGCAGATGAGGAAGTCTCCGACCCTTGTCTTGGCTAATGGGGATATATTGAAAGGGAGGTGACTTCATGTTAACTCAAGAAAAGAAACAACAATTGATTGAAACTTATCGCATGCATGAAGGTGATACTGGATCACCGGAAATTCAAATTGCCATTCTGACTGAACGTATTAGTTATTTGACAGAGCATTTGAAAGAGCATAAGAAAGATCATCATTCACGCCGCGGCCTACTTAAAATGGTTGGTCAACGTAGAGGGATGCTCAATTATTTGCGTAATAACGATATCGAGCGTTATCGTACAATTATTGAAAAACTTAACCTCAGAAAATAATAGTTTTACCACAAAAGCGGGAACTTTTCCCGCTTTTAAATTTTTTTAGAGGTTATTCAAGAATAAAAAAGGGAATAATAAGAAAAATGTCGAAGTCATAAGCTTTGTTAAGAGAAGAAAAGGGGCTAATTAGAGGAGGAACACCTGAATGCATAGTTTTGAAATGGAAATAGGCGGCCGGACTCTTATCATTGAATCGGGTAAGATGGCAAAGCAGGCCAATGGCGCGGTACTGGTGCGTTATGGTGACACGGCTGTCCTGGTTACTGCGACCGCTTCAGCGGCGCCAAGAGAGGGTATTGACTTTTTCCCATTAACGGTAGATTATGAAGAAAAATTATATTCGGTAGGGAAAATTCCGGGCGGTTTTATTAAACGGGAGGGACGGGCTAGCGAAGCAGCCATTTTGGCTGGTCGTTTGATTGACAGACCCATTCGTCCGCTATTTGCCGAGGGGTTTCGCAATGATGTACAGATTGTAGCTACTGTATTATCGGTAGATCAAGATAATTCTCCGGAAATTCCGGCGATGATTGGGGCATCATGTGCTTTGTGCTTATCCGATATACCTTTTAATGGTCCAATCGGCGGCGTGAGAATTGGCTTAATTGATGGTGAGTTTATCGTCAATCCAACTGTAGAACAGCAAAGCACCAGTGAACTCAATTTAGCAGTAGCAGGTACCAAAGATGCTGTATTGATGGTAGAAGCCGGTGCTAATGAGCTAGCAGAAGAAACCATGCTGGAGGCTATTTTATTCGGGCATGAAATCATCAAACAAATCGTTGCATTCCAGGAAAAAATGACAGCGGAAATCGGCAAAACTAAACGGGAAATCAAATTGTTCCAGGTACCTGAAGAACTAAATGCTGATATACGAGCATTTATGACGGAAAAAATGAATGCTGCTGTGCGCAATGCAGATAAATTGGCTCGTGAAGAGCAAATTAAAGCAGTAAAAACGGAAACGGCTGAATTCTTTGCTGAAAAATATCCGGACAACAGGAAAGAAATAGACTATGTTATGCATAAAGTAGTCAAAGAAATTGTCCGCCGGATGATTACAGTCGAAAAGATTCGTCCTGACGGCCGTCAGCTGGAAGAAGTACGGCCTATAACTTGTGAAGTAGGTTTACTTGCTCGTACGCATGGCTCAGCGCTCTTTACGCGTGGACAAACTCAGGCGCTTACCATTACTACCTTGGGAGCGCTTGGTGATGAGCAGATACTTGATGGCCTTGGGGTAGAAGAGACCAAACGCTATATGCATCATTACAATTTCCCGGCATTTAGTGTCGGTGAAACTAAGCCGTCTCGTGGTCCTGGACGCCGCGAAATCGGACATGGCGCACTAGCTGAACGGGCGCTCGTGCCGGTCATTCCTTCCGCAGATGAATTTCCGTATACTATTCGTTTGGTATCAGAAATTTTGGAATCTAATGGATCAAGTTCGATGGCCAGCGTGTGTGGCAGCACTTTGTCGCTCATGGATGCAGGCGTGCCGATCAAAGCTCCGGTATCAGGAGTTGCCATGGGCCTTGTAAAAGACGGTGACCATTATACTATCCTTACTGATATTCAAGGTATGGAAGATGCGCTTGGTGACATGGACTTTAAGGTGGCTGGTACGGAAAAAGGCATTACCGCTATTCAGATGGATATAAAAATTGCCGGTATTGACAGAGATATTTTACAGACAGCACTAGCACAGGCCAACCGCGGTCGTACGCATATTCGCGGCAAAATGCTGGAAGTTATCCAGAAACCGCGCGAAGAACTTTCCCGTTTTGCACCGCGCATTATTACCATGGAAATTAATCCTGATAAAATTCGCGATGTTATTGGACCAGGCGGCAAAGTAATCAAGAAGATTGTCGATGAGACCGGCGCTAAGATTGACATCGAAGATGACGGCAAGATCTTTATTGCAGCTGCTGATATGGAAGCAGGCCAAAAAGTGGTGAAGATTATTGAAAACCTAGTACGCGAAGTCGAAGTAGGCGCTTCTTATCTTGGTAAAGTTACGCGTCTAATGAACTTTGGCGCGTTCGTGGAAATTTTACCAGGTAAAGAAGGTTTGGTACATATTTCTCAGTTGGCGCGTCAACGCGTAGCCAAAGTGGAAGATGTAGTAAATGTCGGCGATGAGGTTATGGTAAAGGTAACTGAAATTGACCGCCAGGGCCGGATTAATTTGTCCCGTAAGGAACTGCTTAAGGCCGAACCGGAGAAAAAGGAAAGCACGGAAGAGTAAGACAATATAAAAATCGCAGGCGCAATTTTAATTGCTCCTGCGATTTTTTTTACAATGGGATTAATGTATAATCACACCAGAATTCATAATACTATGGATTGGAGGTGTTTATATGCTAACTAACTGGCTTTTAATGAAGCTAATGGATCCCACCATGGATGATACTATAAAAAAAATGTTTACCGAAGGGTATTCGGACAATCTCTTTCTTATGGTAACAGCTGCCGAAAAAATTTCGCCTAAAGCCATGATGGAAACGGCAATGCGCGCTGAATCAGGCAAGGAATTAGCTCGTCCATTAGGCAGTCCTGTTGTATTATCACCATGGGATAAAATTTTATTAAATCCTAAACAATTATTTACGCTGCCGACAGAAGAATATACTAAAGTAAGTACTCAAACAATTATTGGTCCTAATGCCAAGCGGCCGTTAAAACTAGATATACCAATTATGATTACGGGAATGTCTTACGGCGGTTCGCTCAGTCTGCCTATGAAAATGGCACTGGCCAAAGGTGCGTCAATGGCCGGGACTTCAACAAATACGGGTGAATCTGCTGTAACTAATGAAGAACGTGACTCTGCTAAGTTTTTAATCGGTCAATATCATCGAGGCGGTCAATTAAGCGGTAAAGAACAATTAAGTCGTTTGGATGCCATTGAGATACAGCTTGGGCAAGGTGCTTGGGGCGGAGCGGTGGATGAGCCTATACCTGCCCAGGAAATTGGTGATCATTTGCGAAAGGCGTGGCATTTAGAAGAAGGCCAATCTGCTACTGTTTATGCGCGTATGCCAGGTAAGAGCACAACTAAAGATTATATTGAGATGATTAATCAAATGAAAGCGCAGTATGATGTACCTGTTGGCGTTAAGATTGCCGGTACAGATTATATTGAATATGAATTGGCAGTTATTGCTAAAACACAAGCGGATTATATTGTTATAGACGGATCAGAAGGCGGTACAGCTGCCGCCAATCCAACTCTGCAGGATAATGTTGGTTTACCGACACTACATACACTTGTCAGAACGGTTGATTGGTTAACTAAGAATGGATTACGAGATAAGTTTAGTATTATTGTTGCCGGGGGACTCGCAACGCCAGGACACTATTTAAAAGCGATTGCGCTTGGCGCAGATGCCATTTATATTGGAACAGTGGCGCTGCTCGCTGCTATGCATACGCAAGTTACCAAAGTATTGCCACAGTCGCCTCCATCGCAATTGGCATTATATACGGGTAAGATGGCAGATCAATTAGATGTTGACATTGCTGCAGAGCATTTAGCAAAGTATTTAAAGTCTTGTATTTTGGAAATGCAGCTTGCAATCCAAGCAGTTGGTAAAGCTGCAACCAAGGAGCTCGATAGGAACGATTTAGTAACTGTTGATAAAGATTTAGCAGAGTTTATTGGCATTAGATATGCCGGAGCCCCGCGCCAAAGTCATGAACAAGTTGGGGAAAATAAAGTAATGGCGCACGAAGAAAATAATCATACAACAATTCAATTACAGTAAAATAATTTAATAATCGCAACAAAAGGCAGGCTTTGTGCCTGCCTTTTGCGTTCTCTTAAACACTAATCCCAATCTTCATCTTCATACCAGTTATTAAAAAACACAGGGAGACCAAAGCCAAAACCAGGGAAAAAACCATGGTGAACGAAGCCGTGTCCAAAGCCAGGGAAAAAACCGTGATGGCCAAAGCCGTGTCCGAAGCCATGCCCAAAACCGTGGCCAAAACCGTGAAATTGACGGGATATATCATAGGCTGAATCGCGCCAGCCGCCGCAATTTGGACAACGATATTTCATGCTAACTCCTCCTAACTTATTTGATACCTATTATAGTTTATGTATACTTGCCTTGTATGTGAATCGTGATAGTGGATTGCGCAGAAAGTGTAATTGCTTTAGGGAGCTTAACACCAGACTGATCTTTAAAAAAGGGGCTGTCGAATTAGCAAAATTTTATTCGCTAATTCGTCAGCTCCCTTTAAGTTCTTATTATTGTGTAGTAGGCACGGGGGCCGCACCTACGTCTAAAGACAGATTTCTTGAAAGCCGCGGTTGTCGCTTAGTGCGACAGCCCCTTTATTTTTGGGACTAAAGTCGGTAGACAGGTCTTTAGTTCTGAGACTCTTGTCGGATATCGTAAAAATGTGTCGTATTGTATAATTTAACTAGGATGGTGCCGGAATTACGTAAACAGGGCACAGCTTTAAGGAGGGAACAGTATGGCTAAATTACCTAGCAGCAAGGGCATTTTTATTCTGGCACTGGTACTCAGTTTTGTGACCGCTTTTATGGTGTATAAATTTCTCGGGAGCGCAGTATCCAAGCAGCCTGTTCAGGAAGGGCAGGTTGTGCTGGTGGCCAAAACAGCAATTGAGCCCAAAACCAAGATTACGCCTGATATGATTCAGGAAGTAAAAATTCCCGGTGAATATGTCCAGGCAGGCACTATTTCCGATAAGAGCAAAGTTATTGGCGCTGTCGCCAGAGATAAAATTGCGGCCGGGGAGCATATTACCGAGCGGCGGCTTTACCTTGAGGGAAAGTCAGTAGGGTTTACAGGAGTCATTCCAAGCGGCAAAAGAGCCATTACTTTGGCCGTTAATGAAGTGACAGGCATCGCCGGTTTTGTGAAGGCTGGGGATTTTGTCGATGTGGTTGTGGTATTTGATGCAGGTACAGTAGGCGATAATACCAGCGGGCTATTACTTGAAAACATTTTAGTGCTGGCAGCAAATAAGGAAACTGAAAATGGAGTTGTCGAAACTTCAGCTAAGGATGCTCCCAAAGAAGCGGTAAAAATGGGTACAGTAACCTTGGCGCTTGCGCCGGATGCGGCGGCCAAGTTGGTGCTGGCTGAGGAAAAAGGCAAGGTTCATTTGGCTCTCAGGCCGTATTTACCGGGAACAGAGGCAGGCGGCAGTTTTATTGTTACACCAAAGGATTTGGTGGGGGTGCAGGTGTCACCTGTTCAAAATAGTAGTAAAGCAGAATCTGGCGGTTCTTCTGCGCCGAAAACAGAGACAGTCGCCCCGGTAGCCCGCGAAGTCAAGCCTCAAACTAGCAGCGGTGGAATTAAAGTAATTCGTGGTACAAAAGCGGATATTGTTTCTGTTCGGTAACAGAGCAAACTATTTAGAAAGAAGGGGTAGTATGTATAAAAAGTTAGTATTTTTAGTTATTCTGCTGCTTGTACTATCGAATTTTACGGTATGCGGTCAAGAAACCTTTTCGGTCGCGGTAAACCAATCTAATGTATTTACGCTGGAAGGAGTAACCCAGGTAGCGGTAGCTAATCCTGATATTGCAGATGTAGTGGTAGTATCGGAATCGGAAATTCTGCTGGTCGGCAAGGCGCCTGGACGGACTTCACTACATATCTGGGCAGGCGGTGAGCGGGTAAATTATGAAGTAGAGGTACTTTCAGAAGATATTCTGGTTGCCAATGAAATTAGGTCGATTGCTCAAATTCCTGATTTGAAGGTCAGTAAAGTCGGCAAAACAATTGTGCTGGAAGGCGCGGTTAACAGTCGTTATCAGAAAAACAGAGCGGAGATGGTAGCAGCTGCCTATGGTGACAAGATCATTAATATGCTGGAAATAATCAATCCTGTACAAATTAAACTAGAGGCCCGTATCGTGGAAATCAATCGTCAGAAAGAGCGGGATATTGGTATTAAGTGGGGCAATTCATCAGATGTGCCAGGCTCTTTTTTGTTTGGGCAAAGTTATGCTAATTCGATTGCGGCAGGAAATGTACTGGGAGGGCTTGGCGGCTATGCAAATATTAATGCTCAGCTTAGTGCGCTGGTAAAACAGGGCGCTGCTCGGATTTTATCTCAGCCCAATATTATTACGGTAAGCGGGGAAAGTGCTAATATCATGATTGGCGGCCAAATTCCTATTCCGGTAAGTCTGAAAGACGGACAAATAACTGTCGAGTGGAAAGATTACGGTATTAAGCTTGATATTGCGCCGGAAGCAAATGGAGAAGATTTAATCCATAGCAAAGTGAAGGCTGAGGTAAGTTCCCTTGATTGGAATTCAGCCAAAAGCATTAAGCTTGGTTACAATCTCGAGATTCCCCCGCTGAAACTTAGCAAAGCCGAAACCGTGATTGCTTTGCAGTCGGGGCAGACCATGGCGCTGGGCGGGCTAATTTCCAGTCAGGACAATAAAGTGTCAACCAAGGTTCCCTTTCTTGCGGATCTGCCTATTCTTGGCAGCTTATTTACCAGTAAAGAATTCAGCCGCAATGAGACCGAACTAATTATTTTAATTACGCCCTATCTTGTTAAGCCAACAGAGTATAATCCTCCTGCCACCAAAGAAATGCAGGAGCTTGTTAAAGAAAATCCATGGGGAGGGACAAGCGATGCCGGAAAAGATAAAAGTAATGATCGCTGATGATATGCCATCCACCAGGGAAAGTATCAAGAAGCTAATTGAGTTTCATCCAGAATTAACTTTTGTTGGCGAGGCTGGTTCAGGTACAGAAGCCATCACAGTTGCCAGGGAAATACAGCCTGATGTTATATTGATGGATATTAATATGCCGATAATGGATGGCATTCAAGCGACCGCGCAAATTACGCTGCAGCAGCCGCAAAGCGTGATTGTGATGATGAGTGTGCAAGGCGAGCAGGAATATCTGAGGAAGGCCATGAAAGCTGGCGCCAAGGATTATTTGGTAAAGCCATTTACCGGTGATGATTTGCTGCAAACGGTCAAGCAGGTTTTTGAAAGTGAACAGCAGCGGCGGAGTGTATTTGCTGTGAGCAGTAGTGCTCCGAACAAAGAGGGGAAAATTATTACTGTTTTTAGTACCAAGGGCGGGATTGGCAAAACAACAATTGCTAGTAATTTAGCGGTTACCCTATCAGAAAAATTGGGGGCTAAAGTAGGTATTATTGATGCTGATTTGCAGTTTGGCGATGTGGCGTTATTCTTAGATCTTATGCCTGAGGCCACCCTGGCTGATTTGGTCAAAGACATTGATAATCTGGATGCAGCGCTGCTTGAGTCCTACTTAACCCCTTTTCGCCAAGGCAGACTTAAATTATTAGCTGCGCCTGTGCGCCCGGAACAAGCTGAGCTGATAACGGCAGCCAATTTTCAGGCGCTGCTAAAAACTATGCGGTCAATGTTTGATTATATTATTATTGATACGGCGCCGGCTTTTAATGATGTTATACTGAGCATTCTCGATATATCTGATGAAGTTCTGGTAGTTTGTTCGATGGATGTGCCGACAATAAAAAATGTCAAGCTGTGCCTCGAAATCATGGAGTCACTCCATTATGATCAAAATAAAGTAAAGCTCATACTCAATCGGGCCAATTCGGAAGGCGATATGCAGATAAAAGAAGTAGAAGAAATCTTACAGTATGAATTTTTAGAAGTGCTGCCAAGTGACGGTAAGGTAGTGGTGCCTTCGGTCAATCGAGGTATGCCCTTTGTCTTAGGCGCACCTGAGGCCCCTATTTCGCAGCATATATTTTCTCTCGCCAGTATGATTGCAAATGGTCAGGTCGTAATTAAGGAAGAACGAAAAGGGGTATTAGACAAAGTAAAACGACTCTGGGCAGATTTATAAAGCCGCAGGAAAAGAGGGGTAAATATGCTGCTTATTACGGTGCTTATGGTATTTGTCACAGTTTTTCTTCTGTGTGTGCTGGTATATCGTTATATTTCCGCCCCCAAGCGGCAGATTAAAGAGCGCATGCAGAATTATTCTGGGAAAAAACGCGTGGAAGCTGTCACCAAGGTGCAGCCCACTCCAGGTACTCCTAAGAGCCTATTTTGGCGACAGTTTTTGCGGCAGCTTAGTATGTATTTTGAAACGCTGCAGTGGTCAAAAAGTATGGAGCACAAGCTTATCCAAGCGGGCATGCCGCTCAGGGGCGCCGAATTTATGGTTATCTGTTTAGCTTTAGCATGGCTATTGGGCGTAGTTTTTTTCATTTTTAGCTGGAAGATGTTGTTGTTTCTTGTTGGCAGTATACTGGGATTTTTTCTCCCCATCTTATTTTTGAAGCTGCGCCGGGAAAAAAGAGTAAGGGCTTTTAATGGCCAGCTAGGGGATTCACTCATTCTTATCGCCAATTCACTGAGGACTGGTTATAGCTTTATGCAGTCTATCGAGATGGTCGCACGAGAAATGCCTGCGCCAATTGGTGAGGAATTTGCGCGTTTATTAAAAGAAATGAATTTAGGGGTAACCACAGAAAACGCCTTAAATAATTTAGCTAAACGCATCAATAGCGATGATCTGGATTTGGTCATTACCGCAGTGCTCATTCAGCGTCAGGTGGGCGGGAATCTCGCAGAAGTGCTTGATAGTATCGCCAGTACCATTAGGGAACGGGTTAAAATTAAGGGGCAGATTAAGACCTTGACGGCCCAGGGACGGGTTTCCGGTATTATTGTCAGTTTGCTGCCTGTAGCCATTGGCGGTGTCATTTTCGTTATCAATCCAAGCTATATCTCGGTGCTGTTTACGCATCCCATGGGCAGGTTGATGCTGGTATTTGGCGTAGCTAGCCAGCTTGTTGGCATAATGGTCATTCGCCGCATTATTGCAATTGAAGTATAATAATTCGACACAATTCTACATAGTTCTCTAGTCCTAGACAATATAAGACTTTTTTCCTGTACGAATGAGACTCTTGATGGATAGGAATGCCTATTTAAAATTGCTACAATGTAATCAGAAAGAGAAAGCAAAAATGATAATAAAGGCGGGGAGAATATGTTAGATAAAGCAGTACAATTAATGATGGTTTGCAAAGATGTTAAGGCTTCACTTCGAAACCAAAAGGGACAAGGCATGGTAGAATACGGTCTCATTTTAGCCCTGATTTCAGTAGTAGTGATCGGCGTCTTAACAACCATGGGCGGTAACCTACAAACGATGTTTACCAACGCGGCTTCTAATATTAAATAATAAAATTAAAGGAGTGGGTAAAATGGAAATGTTAAAAATGCTGCAAATGGTTTTGAAAAATCAAAAGGGACAAGGCATGGTAGAATACGGTCTCATTTTAGCCTTAATTTCAGTAGTGGTGATTGGCGTCTTAACAACGATGGGCGGCAACCTGCAAACGATGTTTACCAACGCGGCCTCCAATATTAAATAAGTGTTTTGAGGAGTGAGCAAAATGTTAAAAATGCTGCAAATGGTTTTGAAGAATCAGAAGGGACAAGGTATGGTGGAATATGGTCTTATATTAGCTTTAATATCGGTGGTGGTTATCGGTGTCCTTACAACCATGGGCGGTAATTTACAGACACTCTTTACTAATGCAGCCTCCTACATAAAATAAGGCGCCTACTTTAAAAGGCAAGTACCCCTGGCTCGCCAGGGGTATATTTCTATCGAGTAAAAGGGAGGTGATAATATGCTGCTTTATATTTCAAAGTATATGAAAAATCATCGCGGTCAGGCTATCGTAGAATTTGCTCTGGTATTTCCCTGGCTGGTTTTGATGCTGGCAGGCATAATTGAATTTGGCATAGCAATTAATCATTATATGGTTTTGTCAGAGGCAGCGAGGGAAGGCGCACGTTCAGCCGCCTTAGGGGCAAATGATGCGGCAGTTACCGCGGCTACCAAAGCAGCTATTTCTCCTCAGAGTATTGATAAAAATAATGTAACAGTGACGATTAATCCGGCCGCACGTATTCGCGGCAGTTCGGTAACGGTAATCGTCAGCTATCCCTTAAAAACGCTTACTAGAATAATGAGTATCTTTTTTAATACAACGCCTGAGGTGCAGGGCAGCGCGACAATGCGAGTAGAGTAGGTGGGATGTATGCAGATATTACGCGAGCAAAAAGGTGGTATTACTGTCTTAGTAGCTTTAACCTTTACCATAGTTATGGGTCTTGGGGCTGTTGCTGTAGATATAGGGAATTTGTATTTACATAAAACTAGGCTGCAGAATATGGCTGATGCGGCAGCGCTCGCAGGAGTGCAGGAACTGCCTGATAATGGAGATAAAGCAGCTCAGATTGCGCGAAATTATGCCATGCTCAACGGTAAATCCGGTGATATGATTACAGATTTAACGATTTTGCAAAATGTGCAGATAGGAATTAGTGTAAAACGTAGTGTTCCTTATTTTTTTGCTAAGATTTTTGGGTTAAGTTCACAGGATGTGTCAGCAAGTTCTGCTGCCCGTATTGTTACTGTCAGTGCGGCAAGTGGGATTGTCCCGTTTGGGGTTGTTAAACAAAACTTTGTTTATGGCGAGCGTTATATTTTAAAATACGGCGGCGGCAGCGGTTATGACGGCAATTTTGCCGCGCTAGCCTTAGGCGGCAGCGGCTCACCAGTATATCAGAATAATATCAAGTATGGTTACAGCGGCAGCATTAAAATAGGGGACTGGATTAGCACTGAACCAGGCAATATGAGCGGACCTACTGGGGAGGGCGTAAGCTACCGCGTTAGTGAGGATTACACCGCAACCTTTGAAACAGTACATAAGGATTCCGCGCGTATTGTCATTGTACCCATTCTTGATACACTTGAAGTAAATGGCCGCAGTGACGTGCAGGTAGTTGGTTTTGCTGGCTTTTTCTTAGAGGGAGTTGGCAGCAGCGGAAATGACAATTTTGTGTACGGACGGTTTATGAAGCTGGTCATTCCGCCGGCAGATTATCAGACCAGCGGTTTTTCTGAACTAGCAGATACCCTGACAAGTACGTATGGCGTATATGGGGCAAGACTTGTTTCAAGTGAATAAGAGAGGAGGCGAGATGGATGTCGCTCCGTGCGCGCCTTGAGGCGCAAAAGCAAAGCGAACAGCTCATTCAGACCGGAGAAAAACAAAAGCAGGCAGTGCAAGAGATTGATCAATATAAAGAACTAAAGGAAAAAATTCAAAAAAAAATTGTTGACGCGATTAGTAAGGACGGACACAAAATTTCTGAAAAAGGGACGGATACGACTGAACTGGAAGCTGCTGTTGTGGGCATTGCGGGCAGCGTTATGGATGAAGAGACAGCGCCGGTGCCGCGCGGTGATCGCAGCAAAGTTATTGAGCAGGTTTTAGATGAAGTACTAGGGTTTGGCCCCATAGATTCGCTGCTCAAGGATGACAGTATTTCGGAAGTCATGGTAAACAGCGCCAGCCAAGTTTATGTAGAACGCAAGGGGAAACTAGTGCTCACCGATGTAAAGTTTCGTGATGATGCGCATGTTATGCAGGTCATCGAAAAAATCGTAGCGCCGATTGGCCGGAGAATTGACGAAAGCTCACCGATGGTAGACGCCAGGCTGCCTGATGGATCACGTGTCAATGCCATTATTCCGCCGCTTGCGCTTAAAGGGCCATCGATTACCATCCGGAAATTTGCTAAGCATCCGCTGACAGTCGACAATTTAGTGGGTTTTGGGACGCTGACCAAGGAAATGGCTGATTTTCTCAAGGCTTGCGTTGAAGGCAAACTCAATATTGTAGTATCAGGCGGTACCGGTTCTGGTAAGACAACCACCCTTAATATTCTTTCTTCGTTTATTCCGGAAGATGAGCGTATTGTTACCATTGAGGATGCTGCCGAGCTGCAGCTTCGCCAGGATCATGTGGTCACGCTCGAAACGCGGCCGCCGAACATTGAAGGTAAAGGCGCTATCACCATGCGTGATTTAGTAAAGAACAGTCTCCGTATGCGGCCTGATCGTATTGTTGTCGGCGAAGTCAGAAGCGGCGAGGCCCTTGATATGCTGCAGGCGATGAATACAGGCCATGACGGTTCACTAACAACAGGGCATGCTAATACTCCCCGTGATATGCTCAGTCGGCTTGAGACGATGGTGCTCATGGCGGGGATGGAGCTGCCGGTACGGGCTATTCGTGAACAGATTGCCTCAGCGGTTGATCTCATTTTGCAGCAATCAAGGCTGCAGGACGGCAGCCGCCGGATTACCCATCTAACGGAGATTCAAGGTATGGAAGGCGATGTAGTGACAATGCAGGATATTTTCATTTTTGAACAGCAGGGCAAAGATGAAAAAGGCAAAATCATCGGACGTTTTCGTCCAACAGGTATCCGCCCCAAGTTTCTTGATAAGCTGGCAGCAAATGGCATTGTCTTATCAAATGAAACCTTCTGGGTTAAATAGGTAGGGGAGGTGAAGGTATGCTGCTCGGGATTACCCTATTATCTTTTATGACGATGTTTGTTTTGATATATTTGCTCTGTAATGTATATATGCGTTCAGGCTCCAGCCTCGCGATGCGTCTAAAAGCACTGGAACGTCCAAATGCCGAACGCACAGACATTGACGAGGAACTTTCAAAATCCTTTGCTCAGCGTATAGTATCACCAATAGTAGGTACGTTTGCTAAACGCTTGGCTAAATTTGCGCCTCAGGGCATAAGAAAAATGATAGAGCAAAAAATCAGCATGGCCGGTGGTTTTAATGGGATTACCGCCGATGAATTTTTGCTGCTATGCGGTGCATTAGGTATCGGCCTGCCGCTGTTAATTGGTATTGGGGCTATTTTAATAAAAGCGCCGCTTAACAAAATAATCGGTCTTGGCCTGATAGGTATGGCAGTAGGCACCTATTTTCCGTTTATTTTGCTCCAGCAAAAAATCATAAAACGTAAAAAAAGCATTCAAAAGGATTTGCCTGATGTGCTGGATTTACTCACGGTCAGCGTCGAAGCAGGATTAGGCTTTGACGGAGCGCTTTCTAAGCTTGCGGAAAAGATGAAAGGGGCGTTGGTTGAGGAATTTAACCGCGTACTCCAGGAAATCCGCATGGGCATTTCTCGTAGGCAATCCCTAACCTCGCTGGGTGTGCGCTGTGATGTGCCTGACCTAATGCTCTTTGCCACTTCGCTGATTCAAGCCGACCAGCTGGGGGTGAGTATCGGTAATGTGCTTCGTGTGCAGTCGGTCAGCATGCGCGAAAAACGGCGGCAGCGGGCGGAGGAGCAGGCGATGAAAGCGCCGATTAAAATGATGCTGCCGTTGGTGCTGTTTATATTTCCCACAATTTTTATCGTGCTTTTGGGACCTGCGATTATTCAGGTGATTGAAACGTTTTCGAATCGATAAAATCGGATAAGTTAATTAGGTGAGCTTCTTACTTTTTATATTCTGTAACATTTCTCGGGGGCAATGAATAACATGGCAATAAAGTGTTTTAGAAAGGTGAACTTATGTTGTACATTGAAGCCCAGATAAAAAGGAGTTAGCTATGATTAATATTCCGGAGAAAGACTGGACTATACTTATCTATGCTAATGGCAATAATGAACTCGAGCCAGAAATGTGGCAGGCTATAGAAAATGCGAAAACAGCAGGGTCACATCCTGCTGTTAATGTTGTAATAGAGATTGGCAGAGCAGATTATAAACTTGTAAAACTAGTAAGACAAACCAGTCATCCTAAGACCCAAGAGAATTGGCGAGGCGTACGGCGTTATTTAGCTATCCCAAACAAGCTCTATTGGCTTGCTCAGCTGAAAGAGATGAATATGGCTCACCCTGAGCGCTTGTATGAGTTTATAAAATGGGGAATAGAGGCTTATCCGGCAAAACGGTATATGCTGATATTAGGAGGGCATGGGTATCAATTTGTCGGTGCTATGACCGATTATACTCAAAAAGTACCTTATATCATGGGTATTCCGGAAATGGTTGAAGCTATTAATGCAGCTGGCAATGCAACGGGACGGAAAATCGATCTATTGATGTTAGATATTTGTTATTTCAATTTTATTGAAGTAATTTACGAATTGGGAAAAGACGAACATCATGCCGTACAAAATGCTCTTACGTATGTTTATAACGGGCCAATAGAAGGCTTGCCCTATGATAAAATAACTAAAGTACTGCAGAAAAATAGCCATATTAACGATATCAATGTGGTCATACGGGATTTGATAGATAATCTTTCCTATGACTTAGTCGCATTTTATATTAATCATCAACTTCTAAAAGAGATCAAAGAGCAGTTTAATGAGATAGCTTTGGAAATAACTGCTTCCGGTACGATCTTTGACGGTACGATCAAACTTCCGGATAGCATAAGTATAAATCTGTTTTCCCTAGTCATTCATTTTAAGAAGGTCGTAAAAAACAACAAATCATTAATTGCTGTTGCTAAAAAACCGACAAGTGACTTGAAGCTAATATCACGTTACTATCGCTTAGGCTTTGCGCAGCATAATTATTGGACGTATCTTTTAAGTAATAAAACTATTGCTGTTGATACCGTTATGGAACCAAAAAAAAATCTCCGACCATTGAAGCTCTGCCAAGAAGAAGTTTATGCCTTTATTTCCATAATGAATCCCGAGCTATCAAAAGAACGAAAGAAAAAAATTCTAAAAGAACTATTTATACAAAGAAAATGGAAATAAACTATAAAAAGGACAGGGGGCGGGGATGATACTGAACTGTGTCATCAACTCCGTCCCTTTGGCATGCTTAAGGCCATTTATCATATGGCAAACGTGTAGCGTTATTTGAAAAGCAAGAGAGCAAGAAATATCTCAAATCGAGTATTTCTTGCTCTCTTTTAATGTCCCTTGTGTTTTTCCTTTTTCTTGTCCTGGCGCAGTTCAAATTTAGCAGTAGCAGCTTCAGCCTTTTTTACTTTTGACAGAGATGTACGCTGCGCTTTTTTCGTTTCCTGTTCAAGCTTAAGTGCTTTTTGTGCTTTTGTGCCGATGCCCGCATCCATAGTTTCTTTGTGTACCAGACGCTGCAGTCGTTTGGGGTTGATTTTGCGGGGATGAGCGTTGTCAACTTTAATAGCTGGACTAAAGCGCAAGGTATTGTAGCGACTTAGGATATAGGCGAGCATTTCTTCATTGCTGGGTTCTGTAGGAAAAACTACTTTAGCCGCAGCATAGCTATGAACATCAATACGTTCAAACAGCGCGCTCCAAAAGGCACCGTCAAAGAAAAGGGTAAGTTTGATATTCAATTATTTCCCTCCTGTTTTCTTGGCAATATCGGAGAACGGACGACCCCAGGAGGGGAAGGTTACTGACATAAATATGCGCTTGGACTACCAACCAAACTGTGTTTTTATCTCCGCCAATACATTAAGAGTAATCCTTGGTCTGTTGTATGTCAAGCCGGAGCAAATGAAACATATTTTTATCGATGGCATACTATATGCTGTAGCTTTTTATTTTAACTAAATAGTTGGCATATAAGGAGGCCTAAAAGATGGCGACAGTTACTAATACTAATGACAGTGGTGCAGGTTCGCTTCGTCAGGCTATTACTGATGCGAGTTCAGGTGAAACCATTGAATTTGATTTTGGCGGTAGTCTGGATAATACTATTGTTTTAGCTAGTCAGATTTATATTGATAAAGACCTAACTATTAACGGTCTTGGGGCCGATAACCTAAAAATCAGCGGAAATAAGGCCAGCCGCGTGTTTGAAATTGCAAGCGGTAGCACGGTAACTATTAGGAACGTAGCCATTATTGATGGCTATACCGCTAATTTTTATGAGGGCGGTGCGGCTATATATAATAACGGTATAACTATAATTGAAAGTAGCAAATTTGTTGCTAACAGTGTTACGTTTAACGGCGGGGCCATTTTTAATTATGGCACCATTACTGCCATGAGCAGTGTATTCGAAAATAACAGTGCCGCGTCTATCGGCGGTGCTATCTTCAATCATGGCACAGCTACCATTCTAAACAGTGTATTTTCAGGGAATGCCGCTACTGAAAGCGGTGCTGTCTTCAACCTTAGCGGCTGTATGGTCGTTGTTGAAAATAGTACGTTTTTCGGCAACACTGTAAGTAGTTATTATGGCGGTGTTATGCGAAATGGCGGCACAGCAATCTTTAGAAATAGTACACTCTCAGCAAATCACGCAGCGCGGGATGGTGGCGCGGTCTTTAATGATAATGGAGGAATACTTAGCATAATAAGATGCACACTTTCACACAATAGTGCTAATTCCGGGTATGATGGCGGGGCAATTTATAATTATAATGGTACGATAAATATTGAAAATAGTACGCTTTCTAATAATTCAGCTGATAACGGCGGAGCAATCCAACAAGTAGGCGGTGATGCGACGGTTAGGATTGTATTTAGTACTATTGCTGAAAATCAGGCTACAGCCGGCGCTGGTATCTATAATAATAGCAGCAAAGCAATAGCCGTTAAAAATTCAATTATTGCGAATAATATTGGTTCTAATTTATATGGTTTAATTTCAGCTTCAGGTAAAAACTTTACTAATTCGGGCAATTATTCAGGTTTTACTACTACAAGCCAACTCAATCTCGGCCCGCTTGCTATGAACAAGCCGGGAACGACAGAAACGCATGCTTTGCTAACAGGCAGTGCGGCTATTGATGCAGTGACAGATTGCACCGATTTTGACGGAAACATGATTAGCATTGACCAGCGCGGTGTTTATCGGCCGCCCGTCAAGGCTGATTCAGGGGCGTATGAATTTGCCGCAGATCCATGCCGCGGTATATTGTTTGCGGGCGCTGAGGTTCTGTAATTTGCTAATGGGGCTGTCACATTAAAATGACAGGCCCGTTAGATTTAGCTGCAAAACTTGATGCCGCGGCATCTGGTATCAGAATTAACGGAAGCAATTGCTATTCCCCAGGGGGCGGGACCAAGAGGAATAGAACTTCCTGTTACGGTATTGGTACCTATGTCAATAATAGATACTGCGTTAATACCATTTAAGCAAACATAGGCATATTTGCCATCTGGTGTTATTGCTATTTGATGCGGATTAGCACCTGCGCCTAACGGAATAGTTGCATAGATGGAATTATCAACTATTCTAATCACTTGTACCTCATTTGAAGCCATCATACTAACATAGGCATATTGTCCATCAGGGGTTATTGCTACGCCGAACGGCTGAGAGTCAACTGGAATAATGGTTCCCAAACTATTATTAGAAAGCCTGATTTCTGAGACTGCATCAGCGCTGGTGTAGCTTGTGACATAAGCGTACTCTCCATATGGGGCGGTGGTTATCGCTATTTGATATGGGGCAATGGGAAGTGGAATGGTGTCAAATATAGTATTGTCACTAAGTTTAATTACTGAAATACTGTTGAATAAACCGGAATTACAGACATAGGCATACTGCCCGTTTGGTGTTATTGCTATGCCCCAAGGTGAAAGCTGAGGAGAAAGGTCTATTGTGTTTACTACAGTATTACTGGCGATGGCAATTACTGATACATTATTGGAATAGCGATTTGAAACATAGGCAAACATTCCGTTTGGTGTTATTGCGATTCCGTCAGGATTTGCTCCGACAGGTATATCGGTAACTTTAGTATTGGAGGCAATTTCAATTACTGAAACAAAGGTTGAACCAGAATTATTGCAGACATAGGCATATTTGCCGTCTGGTGTTACGGCAATACCTGTAGGATTTGATACTACAGATATAGTACCTGTTACAGCATTATTTTCTAAATCAATAGTTGACATAGTACCGGCAATTCTACACGAAACGCAGGCATAATATTTTACGGACATACTTATGCTCCTTTCTGAATACGGCTGATTGAAATAGAATAGCTCTATTTAGTAATATATGTATTAGGTGGTTATTGTGAGTACTATAGATGAAGTGTGAGTATCAGTAATGTGCTCAGAGTGCAGTCAGTAAGCATGCACGAAAAACGGCGGCAGTGCGCAGAAGAGCAAGCGATGAAAGCGCCGATTAAGATGATGCTGCCGCTGGTGCTGTTTATATTTCCTACGATTTTTATCGTGCTTTTGGGACCGGCGATTATACAGGTTATTGAGACGTTTTCTAACAGATGAATGATGGGGTTATAGTACATAGAGCAGGCTTATGAGACTTGAAGGGGACGGGATTATTGACACTTAGCTGTCAGTAATCCCGTCCCCTTGAGATTTAGTGAGGTATGCATAAATCGTACCCAGATTTCGTTACATATTTGTTAAAAGAATTTTAAGGGCGATACGTTTTTCAATCGATAGTTCGCTAATGAGTTTTATCAGAAAAGCGTCAACATCAGCATCAGTTTCTTGGGCTGTTTGTAAAACTTTTGCCCCATTTGCCAATTGATCCAAATCTTCTATTTTTATATGTAATGCATAACAGATTTTTAGTACATTATCTACGGCTGCTCCGCCGATCGAGCCGTTCAAAATCGATAATAATGTTGTATACGGCATGTTAATTTGGTTGGCGAATTCTTTTAAATTATAGCCGTGAGATTTTATCAGAGATTTAATATAGTCTTCTCGTGTTAAAATAGAGTCCACCTTCTTTTTATCAGTTTAATAGCTAGTAAACTCAGGGTTTTTATAATTGTACCTTTGACCGGCAATTTGTTCTGTTTGGCAATTTTACGATTTATGGTATTTAATAGATATTACCATTAGTATAATTAATATAGATTATTTTTCATTATAGCATGATATGCAGCGTTAAGTAAAATGATAACACGATGAGATATTTAAATACAATGAAAATTCACAAAATTAAGTATTGACTAACACGAAATCATATGATAATCTTTAAGAGAAGACGAAATTTAGTGCTGTCTTGCAATTCTGAAACGACAAAACGTTTTATTAATAGACCAACGATAACATAGCGTTTTAGAATTGCAGAGCCATCGGAAGCACAAAGTAAAAAAACTAAAGGAAAGTGGGTGAGAAAAAATAAGATTTAGTAAAATTATCGAAATAGTGCGAAATATCTGATTATTATACCGGGCGAGTACTTTAAATTTTATATGAGGAGAGAGGAATATGGATAATGTTTTATTAGGTGAATTTATTGGAACTGCGGTGTTTCTGGCTTTTGGCTGCGGTGTTGTTGCAAACGTATCGTTAAAGGAATCAAAAGGTTTTGGCGGCGGGCCTATTGTTGTTTATACGGGCTGGGCCATGGGAGTTATCTTAGGGGTTACTTGCAGTCTGGCGATTGGCAATACGGGTGATTTAAATTGCGCTGTTACTTTTTATAAATTATTAATGGGAATTTACACTGTACCTATGGCGATTGCTATTATGATTGCGCAGGTTTTAGGCGGTATTTTGGGGGGGGCGTTAGTGTGGCTTTCGTATTTGCCCCATTGGAAGGCTACGGAAGACAAAATAGCTAAATTAGGCGTGTTCTGTACTATTCCGGCAATTCGCAGCTATGGCGCCAATTTCCTTTGTGAAGGAATAGTAAGTACCTTATTGTTCTTGGTATTCTTCTCCTTTGGCAGCAAATTTGTCTCTGGTCCTGATGGATTTCCGGCTGGATTTGGAACCTATATGGTTGGGTTAGCAGTTTGGGCAGTTGGTTTATCTTTCTGCGGGCCTACTGGATATGCTTTGAACCCTGCTCGAGATCTTGGACCGCGCCTTGCGCATGCAATTTTTCCGATTGCAGGCAAGGGCGGCTCGGATTGGAGTTACGCTTGGATACCTGTTGTTGCGCCGATGGCTGGTGCAGCAGCGGCACTTGGATTAGCTAAACTTTTTGCGATTATTTAATACCAGTTTATTGAAATCTATTAATTCGTTTTTATAAATAGGAAAATAAGGAGTGGATTGATATGTCAACAAAATATGTAATGGCGCTGGATGCGGGAACAACGAGTAATCGTGCGATTATTTTTGACGAGGAGTCCAATATTATTGCCATGGCGCAGCGGGAATTTACCCAGATTTTTCCTAATCCGGGCTGGGTGGAACATGATGCGGAAGAAATTTGGAGTACACAGATAACCGTAGCGAAAGAAGCCATTGAACATGCGGGAATATTAGAGAGTGATATCGCAGCCATCGGCATAACCAATCAGCGTGAAACCACTGTAATCTGGGAAAAGGCAACGGGAAGACCCATTTATAATGCTATTGTTTGGCAATCCAGACAAACCGCTGGTATCAGTAATGAACTTAAGAAAAAAGGGTTGGAGCAAGAATTTAAGGAAAAGACCGGATTGGTAATTGACGCGTATTTTTCGGGCACAAAAATTAAATGGATACTTGATAATGTTGAAGGCGCCAGAGAAAAAGCTAAAAATGGAGAATTGCTCTTTGGTACTATTGATACATGGCTTCTTTGGAAGCTAAGTGGTGGTAAGTTACATGTAACAGATTATTCTAATGCTTCAAGAACCTTGCTCTATAATATTAAAGAACTCAAATGGGATGAGGCGCTGCTGAACTATCTGGACGTGCCAGCTAACATACTGCCGGAAGTACGTAATTCCAGTGAAGTTTACGGGTATACAGATCCTGGAGTATTTGGCGCTTCAGTGCCATTAGCAGGAGTAGCGGGTGATCAGCAAGCGGCGCTTTTTGGACAAAATTGTTTTGAATCCGGCATGGCAAAAAATACATATGGCACAGGCTGTTTTATGCTGATGAATACCGGCGAGAAAATGTATTCTTCCCAAAATGGCCTAGTAACAACAATTGCCTGGGGGATTAACGGCAAAATTAATTATGCGTTAGAAGGCAGTATCTTTGTAGCAGGGTCTTCTATTCAATGGCTGAGAGATGGGCTTCATATGCTTGAAGCAGCGTCTGATTCAGAGTGGATTGCTAAAAAGGTGCCGGATGCGGGCGGGGTTTATGTAGTACCGGCCTTTGTCGGATTGGGCGCCCCCTACTGGGATATGCAGGCGCGTGGTACGATTATTGGTTTGACGCGCGGTACGAAAAAAGCGCATATCGTCAGGGCGACACTAGAATCTATGGCCTATCAGACACGGGATGTTTTGAGCGCCATGGAAGAAGACTCAGCTATTACACTGAAAGCTTTAAAAGTAGATGGCGGTGCTTGTGCTAATAATTTATTGATGCAGTTCCAATCAGATATTCTAGGCGTTGCCGTAGAGCGCCCCAAGGTAATTGAAACGACAGCATTAGGGGCGGCTTATCTGGCTGGTTTAGCTGTCGGAGTTTGGAAGGATTATTCCGAACTAAGCAAGAAGTGGGTACTAGACAATTCCTTTAGCCCTAAAATGGAACAGGAGGTACGCGAAAAGCTTTATCGTGGCTGGCAGCGCGCAGTGAAGCATGCTATGCATTGGGAGGAAGAAGAATAATTTAAGGATGCAGTCTCATTAGAATAAACGGTTGAAAGGATTCTCTTATTGTATTTTATAAGAGAGTCCTTTCCATTCAGAAATATGTAATGCGGTCAGTAAAGGGGACAAAAAAATGGAAAAGACAACAGTGGTCGTAATTGGTGGAGGATCAACCGGTGTTGGAATATTGCGCGATTTGGCCATGCGCGGAGTAGATGTGCTGCTTTTGGAAAAGCGTGATATGGTGAATGGGACAAGTTCACGGTATCATGGACTGCTTCATAGTGGAGCCCGTTATGTAGTAAAGGACCAGGAAGCGGCTAGAGAATGCATAGAAGAAAATATTATTTTACGCAAAATCGGCAAATCCTGTGTAGAGGCAACAGAGGGGCTCTTTATCCGTTTGCCGGAAGATGATGAGGCTTTTGAAGAAAAGTGGGTGGCAGGCTGTAAAAACAGCGGCATATCAGCAATTCCTATTACACCGCAGGAAGCATGGCAATTGGAACCAAACTTATCCTCTCGGTTGGTAGCCGCGTATAGAGTTCCAGATGCAGCCATTGATGGGTTTCGTATGGCTTGGCAAAATATTGATTCCGCTAAGCGTTATGGCGGACGTGTTAAAACATATACTGAGGTTATTCGGGTTGTTTCCGAAAATGGCAAAGTAACCGGGGTCGAGGTTCGCAAATTTTTTACAAATGAGACCTATTTTATTGCCTGTGACTTTGTCATCAATGCAGCAGGCCCCTGGTCAGGACAAATTGCTGCACTTGCTGGACTGGAGGTACATGTGCAGCCAGATAAGGGAACGTTAATTGCGTTTAATCAGCGAATGACAAGTCGGATTGTAAACCGTCTGCATGTACCGTCTGATGGAGATATCTTTGTACCGCATGGTTCGATTACCATTCTGGGAACGACATCAATGTCGGTAAAAGATCCGGAAGATACCAGCTCTTCGTTTCTAGAGATAGAGAGTCTACTGAAAATTGGCGAAAAGACGTTTGAAAATCTGCGCAAATATCGTATCTTAAGAGCTTTTGCCGGTTCCAGACCTCTATATAGCTCGTCTGGCGGAATAGGACGCGGCGCTTCCCGGGGGTTTGTCATTTTGAATCATGCGGCAGAGGGACTATACGGTTTTATAACCATTACAGGCGGCAAATTTACGACATATCGTCTCATGGCAGAAAAGCTTACCGATATGGTCTGCCAAGAACTGCATATTACTGCACCTTGCCGGACTGCGGAAGAACCTTTAATCCAGGATGTGCCGGAGAACGTAAAACAGCAAGCACGTAAGTACTTTCCGGCATACGGAACAGTATTGGCGGCCAACCGCCTAGGCGGGGAGCGTTTTGAGCGCGTAGTAAAGCGCTTAGAGAATAGTCCTCAGGAAAGGCAGCTTGTCTGCGAATGTGAAAATGTAACTGTAGCAGAAATTAAAGAAGTGATCAGCGAAGGTACCAGTCATACGGTGAATGACATTAGGCGTAAAACTCGCATGGGGATGGGGACATGTCAGGGAATTTTTTGTTCGCTGCGCAGTGTTGGCATTTTGTCGCAGTATGAGATGGCAGCAGAAAAACAAGGTTCAATAGAGCAACTACAAAATTTTTTACAGTCTCGCTTTAAAGGCATTCGTCCTGTGCTGTGGGGCAATGCGCTGCGTGAAATTGAGATAGCTAGGGGAATCTATGGTGTTGGATTAAATGTAAATGGGGGCAAGCCAAAATGCTAAAGTCGGATGTAATTGTTATCGGAGGCGGTTTTGCTGGTTTAATGGCGGCTGCAGTTAGTGCTAAGCGAGGGAAAAAAGTAACGTTGTTGACATATGGTTCTGGTTCATTTCCCTTAAACAGTGGTCTAATTGATATTATGGCAAAACCGGTAAGTGGTGCCATTGCTGCTACGCCTCTTCAAGGGATCAGTGAGTTGACGGAGAAGCATCCCTATCAAGTAATTGGCGCTGATGTACTTAAAGAGGCGGTAGCATTTTTTATGGGGCTGTGTGAGGAAGAAAACTATCCTTATCAAGGGAGTCTTGATAAGCATCAATGGGTAGTAACCGCGCTGGGGACGATGAAGCCATCTTGTCTGGTGCCGAAAACAATGATTGGCAATTATTGCTTTAAGCAGCAAGACATTGTTTTAGTAGGGTTTAATGGGTTAAAAGATCACTATAGCAATGTAATGGAAGAAAATTTGAAAAATGTGCTTGAAAACGGCAAAAACTATGAACAGGTCATCATTTATCCAGATATAGAAGAGGGCAGAGATTTAACCGCTCTTGATATTGCCCGCTGGGTTAGTACAACAGAAGGTTATGCGGCCTGTTTACAGCAATTACGGACGGTTGTCAAACCCGGCAGTGTAGTTATTTTGCCGCAGGTTTTAGGTGTAAAACCGGATTATGCTGTTTGGGAACAGCTGAGAAAAGATTTACAGTGCGATGTCATGGAAAGTACCGGATTGCCGCCATCTGCCAATGGGTTAAGGCTGCGCAGTCTGCTGTTACACTATTTAAAGAAACATAATGTAACCATTATTGAAAATTGCCAAGTGATTGGTTCCCATATCCAGGATAAGGTTTGTATTTCTGTAAAGGCTAAGGCTGTTGCTCGGGAACGCATATATCAGGCAGAGCAATTTATTTTGGCCACAGGTGGTTTTTATGGCGGAGGCTTGAGAATGGATCATTTCCCAGAGATAAAAGAACCCATCTTCAATATTCCGGTGCATTTTGCCGGTGATCCGGAAGATTGGGCCAACGAAGAGCTTTTTTCTCAGCAAAAACAGCCTTTTGCCCTTGTCGGCATCAATACCGATGCGCAGATGCATCCATTGGATGGGCAAGGCAACTGTTTTCTTACAAACGTGCATGTTGTCGGACGCAATCTTAGCGGCTATGATTTTTGCTTTGAACAATCAGGAAATGGCGTGGCATTAGTATCTGCTTATCAGGCAGCTATGTCCGTGTAGGAGGGATGTTATTATGAGTACACTTGAAGAAAATCCTAAAGGTACAGCAGACTATTGCGTCGCTTGTACGGCTTGTATCACTGCTTGCCCAGTGACTGCCGCTACTCGTAAGTTCCGCGGTCCTAAGCTCGTCGGACCGGCGCAGAGCCGCATGCATTTTGCTGAAACCGATACAGAAGATTCACTTGAATTTTGTTCGAATTGCAAGAATTGTGACATTTCCTGTCCGTCTGGTGTAGCTGTTTCCACTTTGAATATGTTAGAACGCGGTGAATATTATAAGAAGCATAAACATCACGTGCGAGATAATATCTTGGCCCATGGCGAACAGATGATAAAATTGGCGCGCATGTTACCGTTTGGTGGAATCTTTGCTAATTTAGGCATAGACATCGGGCATAAATTAGGCCTCTTTAAAATGGTGGGGCTTGCAGCAAAACGCTCTATGCCTAAATATGCCAGTAAATCCTTTTTACAGCAGTTTCGTTCCATCAACCAGCAATCGTATTCTAATAAAGTAGTATTTTTCCCTGGGTGCTTCATTAATGAAAATAATCCAGAGGTTGGCTTGGCCTTTGTGAAGGTA